>NZ_CADAJR010000026.1 GCF_902788255.1 uncultured Methanobrevibacter sp. | reverse complement strand
TAAAATTACAAATTTTAAAGTAATATAATAGAAAAATAATAAAAATTAAAGCAAAAAATCTTTTCGCAAAAATTCAAAAATTAATTTTGGCGGACACCCATTATATATAATTTGAAATAATAACTAATTATTATAGGGTGAATTATGCGCTTTAGATATAAATTTGTTATTATTTTGTTATTTTTATTATTTTTAAATATTTCAGTGGCATCTGCAAATAATGATAATGCTACTGAGATTATTAGAATGGCCGACGAAGAGGTAATCGAAGTTGAGAATCGCAGTGAGGAGTCTATTTCTCAGGATTTAAATAGTGCTATGCAAAGCAACGAAACCAATTATAAGTCAACTCCTAAGATAACTGTAGATTCAACCAAGGTTTACAGTAAAGACACTCTTGAAATTAATCTTTTAAGTTCAACACATGATTCTTTGGCTTCTAAAAAACTGATAGTAAATTTAAATAATAAGGTTTATACTCTCAAAACCAATTCTGAAGGTGTTGTGAAATTACCAATTAATCTTGCAGCTAAATCCTATAAGTTAACCGTTTCATTTGAAGGTGATGATAAATACAATTCAATTTCCAAAGTTTTTAAGATTGATGTGGTTAAAATAAAAACTAAACTCACTCCTTCTGCAAATTTTGTGGTTAAAGGAAACTATTTTTATTTCCATCTGATTGATGGTAACGGCAATTCTTTAGCCCATCAAAGGGTAACCATAAAATTAAGTGGAAAAACCCATAAGATGAAAACCAACTCATACGGTAGGGTTAAAATTAAGATTAATTCTAAAATAAATAAAAACTATGCTATCAAAGCTAAATTCAGTGGAGATAGTCAATATGGGGCATCTTCTAAGAAAATAAAGTTCAAGGTAACCTCATCACGCTCAATCAGCATAGGCAACAATAAGCTGCTCACTAAAGGATTTTTAAGGGTTTATCTTAAAATTAATGGCAAGGCTGTCTCTAAAAATGTAATATTGACAATAGGCAATAAAAAACTATCCAAAAAAGCCAATTCTGAAGGAATTGTAATATTTAAACCAAATGTTAAGGTGGGCCATTATACCGTAAAGGCACAGGTCGGAAATTATTATTCCATGAAGAACATGAAATGTTATGAAGGCAATGTTAAGGATCCTCTCAAGGAAAGCAGCACATACAATGGAAAACCTGATATTGATGTGATGCCTGGAAATTATGCGATGGGTGATGGCAATGCCAAATACACTCTTAAGAAATCACAGTATCGTGAAGTCTTGAAAAGGGATAGTTACTGTCTCTTCTTGCATGGCAAGTTGACAAAGTACACTTTCTTTAAAACCAAAAATTATCCTAAGTTGAACCATATAATAAAGCGTGAAAAATGGAATGTTATAGAAAGGGCAGTAAACACCAAGCTTGTCAAGAAGAACAAATACGGTTACTGGCCGGGATCGATTAGCGTTTCACTTAAGGGAAAATCATACAAGTATCCTTACGTAAAGGATTCTCAAAATACCGCATATACATGTGGACCGACATCATGCAGTATGTGCAGCCAGGTCTTGAAGAATTATGTTTGTGAAAAATACATGACGAAACTTTCCAAAACTGACAAGACAGGCACTTCATGTCCGAACATGATCAAAGCATTGTCTAAAAACAATTTCGTGGCAACATATTTCTATAAATCAACATTTAATCAGGCTTTAAAAGAACTTAAGAAAGGTGGTTGTGCTTTAATTTTCCATGCATATAATCATTATGTCTGTATTTTGGATATCAGCAGCAACGGCAAGAACGTATTGGTCAGTAATTCCTATGCCAGTTATGATCATATTCCAACCAAATGGCTTAAAGTAAGCTATATGAAAAATAGGTTTTCTCATAAGTGGGATGAAAGTTTGATTGTAAAACTCAATTATAAACTATCTGATTCAACAATAAATAGCATTAACAACTATTATAGCAGTATGGGTAAGAATTGGGTTGTCCAAAATACCAGTCATGGAATTGGACATGTCTGATTCAAAATTCATTCTTATTTTAGATGACTCAAATAGGCTTTATAACTACTTTTATATACTTTAAAACTTAATATTAGTGTGTATGGATTTAAATTTTGACTTTACTGAAAAAAGAGTAATAATTACTGCATTTTTCTGTATGGCATTTACCATAGCAAACTTAATTACAGTTAAAATCATTAATATTGGATTTTTAGGAATGGAAACTCCTGCTGGAGTTTTGATTTATCCTTTGGTATATATTTTAACAAACGTAATTGCAGATGTTTACGGTGAGAGAACTGCACGTAGAACCATTATTTTAGGTTTATGTGTTGATGTCCTGTTTGTATTCATGACTACATTGATTCTGTTCTTGCCTTCTCCAGCAACATTTACCGGAGATTCAAGCCTTGCATTTGTATTTACACAAACTCCAAGAATTCTTGTAGCGTCATACATCAGTTACTTGATCGGTAACTTTGTAAATGCAAGAATTACTACAATTGTTAATTCAGGAAACGAATACTCTGCAGTTAAAAACTTGGGAGTTATTGCTTTTTCAGAATTAATTGATAACTTTGTATTTATAGGTTTAGCATTCATTGGAGTTTTCCCTGTTGCAGAAATCTTAATCATGATTATTTCCCACTGGATATTAAGTTTAATCTGGAGTGCAATTGCTCAACCATTCACAAACATGACTGTAAGATGGGCTGAGAAAGGAAAACCTGCAGAAGCTTAAATTTTTTGGGAGCAATCCCAAACTTTTTTTTATTTTTTTCTTAATTTGTCTGAAAAAGTAAAACATTTTATACTTTCATTCAGATATATATTAATAATCAGAAATTGGTATATTGTATTTTGAATAATAGTTTAATATTTTTAAATATTTTTAAAATTATTATAAAATATTCAATATATTTTTTAAAATATTTAATCAATTTGTGAGAAATATAGGAAAATTTTTGTGATATGTATGGTGGAAGAAAATAGTAATATGTTGCTAGGCACTGGAGATAAGCCAACCTCCCTCAGGTGGGTCTTGCTTGCAATTCAGCATGTATGTGCAATGTTTGGAGCCACAATTCTGGTTCCTATCGTTGTTAACACCACTGCTGGTGCGGATATCTTGTCAATCCCAGTGGCATTAGTTTCTTCAGGTATAGGTACAATCATCTATCTGATCTGTACCCGTAATAGAAGCCCGGTTTATCTGGGAAGTTCGTTTGCTTTCATTGCTCCTATGGTTGCAGGTTATGCGATTGGGGGTACCGGAAGTGTGTTTACAGCATTAATGATTGTTGGTATTGTATATATGATCATTTCCTTGATTATCCGTATGACTGGTCCTGGATGGATTAACAAGTTGTTGCCTCCAGTTGTTGTAGGTCCGATGATTATGGTTATCGGTTTGTCCCTTGCTCCAACAGCAATTGCATCAATCGGTTTGGATTTGGAAGTCGTTCCATGGCAAAACTTGGCAATTGCATTCATCTCATTTTTAGTGACTGCTTTGGTTGCAGTTCGTGGAAAAGGAATCCTGCAGGTCATTCCATTCCTGGTAGGTATCATTGCAGGTTATATAGTTGCTGCAGCTCTGGGTATGGTTGATTTTGCACCTGCTATGGCTGCACATGTGGTTGAAGTGCCAAAATTCTACTTGCCTTTTGTGAACTATAACCTAAACTTTGCTGCGGTACTTACAATTGTTCCAATTGCACTTGTTACAATGGTGGAACACGTTGGAGACCACAAGGTGTTAAGTGAAATCATCAGTCGTGACTTGATTGAAGATCCTGGTCTTCAAAGAACTCTTCTAGGTGACGGTCTTGCAACATTCATAGCAGCACTGCTTGGTGGTCCTGCAAACACAACATACGGTGAGAACACTTCCGTTGTTGGAATGACACGTGTAGCATCAACCTACGTAATAGGTCTTGCAGCAATCATTGCAATAGTATTTGCATTCTCAGGACACTTGACAGCACTTTTAACAGCAATTCCAGGTCCTGTTTTAGGAGGTATTTCAGTATTGCTATATGGATTTATCAGTGTTAACGGTTTGAAAATTTTAATTCACAATCAAGTGGACTTCAACAACAATAAAAATGTGGTCATCGCTGCAACAATGCTTGTTTTAGGATTAGGTGGAGCAGCATTGTCACTGGTTTATGGAGACTTGTCCATTTCCATTTCTGGAATGTCTCTAGCAGCCATTATTGGTGTAATATTGAACCTATGTGTACCGGAGGAAAACCATGAATGAATATGTATTGAATCATCCATTAATAACTCATAAGCTCGCAATATTGAGAGATAAAAACACAGGAACAAAAGAATTCAGAGAATTAGTAACAGAAATTTCAACAATACTTGTTTATGAAGCTATGTGGGATGCTAAACTTGAACAAAAAACCGTTGAAACTCCATTGGAAAAAATTGACACTGGAATGTTGAACGAGGACAATTATGCAATCGTGCCAATTCTCAGAGCAGGGATGGGTATGGTTGATGGTGTCTTAAATATTATTCCAAACGCTAAAATAGGCCACATAGGACTTTACCGTGACGAGGAAACATTTGAGCCGGTAGAATACTACTACAAGATGCCTGATGGAATCGACAAGAGGGAAGTCCTTGTAGTGGATCCTATGCTTGCAACAGGTGGAAGCGCATCAGCAACCATCTCAAGACTCAAGCAGGATGGAGTGACAAAAATAAAATTATTATGTATCGTAGCGGCCCCGGCAGGTATCAAATGCATTGAGGAAGAGCATCCCGATGTTACAATATTCTGTGCGTCTGTTGACCGTGAGCTTAACAAAAATGCATATATTTTACCTGGTCTGGGAGATGCCGGTGACAGGGTGTACGGAACAAAATAGTGAAGTTCAACTTCACTAATTTTTATTTTTTTTGATAACATGTGGAATCTAATCTGGCCAATTCTTGTGGTAATTCTATCAAATACATTCTATAACATCTGCATGAAGTCAATGCCGAATGATGTAAATCCTTTCGGTGCATTGATGGTGACCTATATCGTATCGGCAATAATTACTGCAATCATATTTGTCTTCATGGTAAAACCATCAAATGTTGTTTTTGAATTGTCTAAAGTCAATTGGACATCAATCGTTCTTGCATTGGTATTGGTTGGCCTTGAAGTTGGGTATGTGTTTGTATACCGTGCGGGATGGAGCGTGAGCACAGCAAGTGTCGTTGCAAACATCGGTCTTGCATGTGTTTTGCTGGTTGTTGGATTTTTCTTATATAAGGAAAACGTCTCCATTAAACAAATCATCGGAATATTCGTGTGCATGTTCGGTTTGGTATTAATTAACTTATGAATTGAAAATGTCTTGTCAATGTGCAGATCATGGATTAATGCTGGAAGCCAGCTGCCTGAATGCGGATTTGATGTTTTCGGTGATGACATAAAATTTTTATAGTATTTTTTTAATAAACTATCTTATGAGCAGGCAGGCCTATGTTAACAAGGATATTCCAATAACTGAAATCCGTAAGGTAAAACGTGATTTGCAGAAATTTGTGGATTTATATGAAAAATTAACATTTATTGAAGAGTTATATGGTGATGAGACGGTCAAGTCTGCAATTGAGCATAGGGGTAAGACTCCTCAGACAGGTTATAAATGGCTAAAAAACTGGAATGATGATGGGTTTGACGGTCTGTTTAGAAAGGAGGGTTCCGGAAGGATTTCCAAATTGTCCGAATATCAAATAGAAGTTTTAAAAACTAACATTACAATTAAAGGTTTGTTAACCATTTCGGATATTAAAAATGAGATTCAAAGCGAATTTGGGGTTACTTATTCAGAAAGGCACCTTCGTAGACTGATTTTTGATTTGGGTCTTTTGGATATCATTAATACAAACAAGTTAAAGTGAGTATTTACCTATACTTTTTTATGTCCTTTATTCATTTTTTATAATTTTTTTTCACTAAAAGCATGCATTTCTGCATTTCATATCTAAATTGTGTATTGATTAATTAATTATTTGTTCAATTTTATTATAATTTTTATATCAATTTGTTTTATAAATTAAATTTATATAATATCTTTGATTGATATATGATTAGAATTACTAGAAGGTATTAATTATGAATGAAAACATAGACCGTGGAATGTCAACATTGATTGTTTTTATCATTGCGGCGGCTATTTTAAGTGCTGCCCAGAGTGTGGTGACAACTGGTATTGCGGGGATAATGGCTGATTTCCATGTTCACTCAACAACAGCACAATGGATTTACTCTTCATTTTTGCTTGTATTGGGCGTTATGATACCATTATCTGCATTTTTTACCCGTAGATTTAAAGTAAAGACAATATTGCTGTCTTCATTAGCATTATTTTTAATAGGATCAATTATAGCATATTTGGCGCCAAGCATAGAAGTATTGATAGTGGCCCGTGTAGTTCAGGCTATCGGTTCAGGAATTCTGCTTCCAATCACTCAAATCGTATTGTTTAAGGTCATTCCTGAGGAAAAATGGCAAGTTTATATGGGGCTCTTTGGTTTCATCATAGGAATCGCTCCCGCTTTGGCTCCAACAGCAGGAGGTTTCATAATAGACTCCGTCGGATGGAGATCAATCTTTTTGATATTTGCAATAATGATTGCAGTATTGATGTTGGTTGCATCTGTTGCAGTTAAACTGGAGTTTGAAACCGGGCATTATCCTTTGGATATTTATTCATTGATACTGTGTGTACTGTCATGTGTTGGAATAATGTTTGGATTTACCAATATTGCCGATAATGGATTTGATTTGATTTGGGTAATATTACCTATTGTAATTGGTGGTGTATCATTAGTCCTGTTTGTTAAAAGGCAATTCGGTATCAAAACACCATTGGTTGATTTGCATGCATTGAAAAACAAGTATTTCTTCTTTGGAACATTGTTTTCAGCTATTCTATACTTCACAATGTGTGGGCTGAATGTAATCATGCCGTTGTTTGCCCAAAGTGTATCCAATTATGATGCAACAACTGCAGGAATCATACTGCTTCCGGCAACACTTGTGATGATTGTGTTCAACTTCATTGGTCCTTTGATGGCCAACAAGTTCGGTGTCCGCAAGGTACTGCTCTTATCCTGCCTATTCACCGTTGTAGGATATCTTTTGATGATGACATATACAAGATCAACAACAGTGGAATACATGATTGTGACTCAGGTTGTTCGTGCAATAGGAGCAGGTTTAGGATTGATGCCAGCAGTAACTTGGACAATTGCAGTTGTGTCAGGGGACGTTGAGGATGCAACAGCAATCAACAATACCGTAAGGCAGATTATAGGTGCAATCGGTTCAGCTGTTGCGGTTGTATTGATGGTTGTTTTTGCTGGTGGAAATGTGGGTCATAACTATCTTTCAGTATCAGCATTTGCACAGACTTCACTTGTGATGTCAATTCTTGCCATCGTTTCAGCTGTGATTGTTGTGATATACATTAAGGATGAAATTCACGATTTGATGTGAATTCATTTTTATTTTTTTTAATAGTCGATATAAATTAAGTTATCAATCAATTTTTTATTTTTTAATCATTCTTATTATTTTAATCATAAATCAGCTATTTAATGTTGTTTTTTAAAAATTCTTATTTTAAATTAAAAAAGTCAATAATATATACTATTAAATATTATATATTATATTATGAGGATTATTTTCAATAATTAATTCTTACAAATTGAGCATAAAGGAGGTGAAACATGGATAAAAAAACACTGATAATCATATTAACTGTATTTGCTTTACTAACGGTTAATGTTTGTGCGGCTCAAGAATTGGATAACTCTACAGAGGATGTAATGGAGATTGCCAGTGAGGAGGTTCCTACTCTTGAGATGTCCGATGATTCAGACACATTGCAGGCGGCGAAAGTTGCCACTCGCATTGATGTTGAAAGTGTCACTGAATTTGATGTGATTGGTGATTATTTTAAGGTGAAACTCTCAGACGAGAACAACAACACTCTTAAAAACACTAAGATGACTTTCACAGTAAATGGCAAGACATATACTCAAAGTACTGATTCATCAGGTATTGCTTCACTTCAAATCAGGCTGAATGACGGTACATATAAGATAGTTACCAAATATGCTGGAAATGCAAATTACAAGGCTTCCAGTCTAACAACAACTATCAAAATGACCAACACTCGTGTGGTTGACAGTGGATTGAGCAATTCAGAGATTCAAAGTATCATAGACAATGCCAAGCCAAACAATGTAATACTGTTCGAGGGATCAAGCTATTCAGATATCCATTTGGCAATTACAAAATGTTTGACATTGCAAAGTAATGTGGGAACAACTTTAAAATCAAGTTCCGGGCCTGTGATTACAATCAAGGGAAAAACCGCTTCACTGACAACCGTCAGGGGATTTGATATCCAAAGTGGTGGTGACGGGATTGTTGTTGAGGATGCCGATTATGTAAAAATTTATAATAATGACATATCAGGCAAAGGAAACGGTATTGTTGCAACAGGAACCAAATACCTGAACATTACCAAAAATGACATTTTCAAAAACTCCAAAAGTGGTGTGTCAATTGCTGATTCAACCTACGCTTATGTCTTTGACAATGATATTAAAAGCAATGGCGGAAACGGTATTGAACTGGCCAAATCAAGTAATATTTACATTCATGGCAACACCATTTCTAACAACGGTAAAAATGGTATTTATTTGAATGGTAAAATAAACGGCAAAAATTATGGCGAAGGACCAAATAATTTGTACATTAGCAAAAATACGATTTCCAAGAATGGGGAAAATGGTATTTATGTAAATAAGGCCGGAAATAATGTAAATATAAATTCCAATTCAATTGAATCCAATCGTCAAAATGGAATTTCATTGTCTGAAATAGGTAACAATAAGATTCAATCAAATATCATATCCAATAATGAATATGTAGGCATTGAATTTGGAGGCAATTATGTGATGCCGAAGAATCAGGAGATTTCCTATAATGCGATTGTGGGAAATAGGGAGCGTGAAGTAGAAGCTAGAGACACATATTACGACAAAAATGATGATCCATTGAAACTTGGAGACAATTGGTACAGTGGAGGTGTTGTTTGTCCTAAAATCAAGACAAATAATATAAGGTTTACCGTTACTCAAATAGGCCCTAACCAATTTCAGGCATCATTCATTGATTCAAATGGTAATGTGGCTAGTTTGCTTCCTGACAGAGTATTATCATATAGAATCAACAATGGAAAAAGTATAACATTAACTATTAGTGGTGGAATAGGCACATTCACTGTGGATGCACAAACCGGCGACATTGTCAAGGCAACTGTCGATAATTCCAGAAGGGATAATACTTATGATTCAGATACAAAGGCTTCTTCAAAACCTGTTAATGGAAAAACACCAAGTTATAGTTATCCTTCAATTCCTAATTACCAATTATATGAAGACATTGGAACAGGCGGAGGAAATGGAAATGGAGAGGGTTCTGGTGATGGATCTGGAGGAGATGCCAATCGTGGAAATGGAAAATTGTCACAGAATAGTAGTTCTGACGGCAACTCCACTCAAAGTCAAATGGCAGACCCTTCAAACAGCCCAAGCAATCCAGTAAATGATGTTTCACAAAGCGCTGATGTTCCTGATGCTGTTTCTCAGGCTGGAGCATCCGAGCCAAGTTCCGGTGATAGTGGAAGTCCTAGTTCACAATCTGTAGTAAAACAAATATTAATCGATGAAGATGAATTTTTTAAAGTAACTGGTATTTCATTTATTATCTTGTTAATAATTTTAACAGTCGCATGGTATTATCGTGAAGATATATCTGAAATGAAATCTAAAATGTAAAATTCATCTATTTTTCTTCTTTTTTTTCTAATTTAAATAATAAATTATTTAATACATTTTAAATATATTACATATTATCTTACCTTTGGAGGGATAATATGAATAAAAGTGATTTGAAAAGAGACTATTACATGCTCAAGGGACCACTTGCCAAAAAGGGATATGACTGGTGGTGGCATTCATTAACAGCATATAATAAAAAGACAGGAGAACCGAAACCATTCTTCATAGAATACTTCGTATGCAACCCAGATTTAGCAGAAGAAGAACCAACACTCGGACAATTGCCTGAAAACCAAAAAGCAGGTAAAAAACCATCATACTGTATGATCAAGGCAGGAACATGGGGTAAAAACCCAAAACAGATTCATAATTTTTACTCAATGAAATACTTCAACTGCCCTGATGACGAGCTCAACATTCAAGTCGGGGACTGCAGCCTTACAGAAACACACATGAGCGGTTTTTCAAGAGTGTCTGAAGAGGATGCCAAAAACCACCCTGAATACATGTCAGATGCAGGGGACATGATGTGGGACTTGGACATTGACAAGAAAATCACTTTTAATGTGGGATATGGTGCTAACTCATTTTTCAGGAAACTAAACGCATTTGAAATGTTTTGGCATGCGGAAGGAATCAAAACAGAATACAGCGGAACTATCTGGCTGGATGGAGAAGAATACGAAGTGATTCCTGAAAAATCTTACGGATATGCCGACAAGAACTGGGGAGGAGACTTCACCTCACCATGGCTATGGATTTCCTCATGTAACATTACAAGTTTGATAACCGGTAAAAAACTGAACAACTCCGCATTTGAAGCCGGGGGAGGAAGGCCAAAGGCTTTCGGTATTGAAATTCCACGTAAGCTATTGATTGGATTCTATTATGAAGGGACCATGTACGAATATAACTTCGCAAGATTCTGGAACCTCGTTAAAATCGACTTTGACTTTGAGGAAGGCGAAGACGTTAACACATGGCACATCAATGCAAGCAATAAGAACTCCAAGATGGAATTGGTTTTATACTGCAAACGTGACGAAATGATGCTTTTCAACTATGAGGCACCTAACGGAACCAAAAGACACAACCGCCTATGGAACGGTGGAAACGGTTGGGGTGAAATAAAATTATACAAGAAAGACGGAACCCTAATTGACCATGTGAAAATCGAAAATGCAGGTTGCGAATACGGGGAGTATGATGACTAATGATATTCTCGGATATCCTTGCATTAATTATCGTATATGTTTATGTTGCTGTCATTTTCGTTGTAGCTGAATTGGTTTTAAAGACACGACCTGAAGTTTCACGTAAATTTTTACATATTATGGTAGGTAACATGATATTTGCCATGCCATTTTTCTCAGATCCATGGGTAATGGTTTGGTTTTTGACATTGCCTATCACAATAGCACTGTTCTTCCTGACAGAATATTCACCTGTCAAAATAGAAAACAGCGTAACCGAATCAGGCCATGCGCTTGGGCTGTTCTTCTATGCGGGAATATGGACAATACTGATTGCAGTTTATTCCATGCTTTCACCTGCAAACGATCCGAAATTCTTCATATGGATTGTTGCACTGGCCATTGTTCCAATGGTATACGGTGATGGATTTGCAGCATTAATCGGTCAGAAATTCGGTAAAGTCAAATACACAGTATTCGGAGGCACAAAATCCCTCGAAGGATCACTTACAATGTTTGTTGTGACAACCGTTATGAGTGTATTTGTCTGGATGGTTTTCACATCAATCGGATGCACAATGCCTGAATTCAACCTCGTTTACATCATAATGATTTCAGCGGTTGCAACATTATGTGAGGCCTTCAGTTATGGTGGAATTGACAACCTGACAGTTCCGGCAATAACTTCAATCTTATATTACTTGGTGGCTGTATTATAGCCACTAATTTCAATTCTATTTTTTTGCATTTCACTCATCATTTTCTGCACTTCAGTCAATGTGATAATTAGCCCTTTATATGTGCTTTGACCAAGTATTATTATCGATTTAAAGGTGATAATGTGACAGATAACTTAAGGGCAAGAGCAGAAGAAAGGGTTAATCTCAAAATAAAATTTTATAGAAACTTAAAAGCATATATAATTGTTAATGCAATATTATTTATTATAAACTGGCTATTTTCACCAAGCTTTTGGTGGGTAATGTTTCCTGTATTTTTCTGGGGAATCGGTGTCATCGCCGACTTTTTAAAGGCATATGTGTTCATTGATGATTTTGACAGTGAAAGCTACAGGGAACGCAAGATCCAGGAAGAAATGGAAAAGTTAAGGAATTAAACAATGAAGGTAAATTTATTTGTTTCAAGAGATATTGAAAATCCTCATGCGGACATTCACACAAATGAGTTGACAGAAAACATCTCAAAGGCCATAAACATTCTTGAAAGCGATGACCAAAGCGAGATGATGGCGGTCAATAATGACTCAGACATTACGCTTTTGGAGTTGAAGGACATTTACATGGTCCGTGTTGAGGACAGGAAAGTCCGAGTATACACTGAAAATGATGATTATATGATTAAAAAGCCATTGTATCAAGTTGAAGAGGGTTTAACTGGGGATTTTGTGAGAGTTTCAAAAACAACTATTGTCAATCTCAAAAAAGTTAAAAGGGTTGCCCCTTCACTTAAGGGAATGATGTTCATTGAGCTTAAGAATGGTTTGAAGGACAATATCTCAAGAAAATATTTGCCGGATTTCAAAAGGGCATTGGATTTATAGGTGATAGGATGAAGTTCACAGATATAATAGAAAGTCTTGCGTTAGGCGCTTTTGTAGGTTGTTTTATTGGATTGCTTGTTGCGGTTTTAATCTCATATCAGACAGGTCCTCAAAACATCAGCTTTTCAGGAACAGATATAATCAATCTCTTCTTCGGATGTATTGTCGCCGGTTGGGGATTCTCATTGACAGGATTGATATATGAAAGGGAGGAATTGCCATTGCCGTTTCAGATAATATTCCAGATGGGTATTGGAATGACAGTTTTGTTTTTAATAGCAATATACCTGAAATGGATGCCGATTGACTTGGGAATCGGACCGGTAATCACATGGATTGTCATTGCATGTGTATTTGCAGCGGTATTTTGGTGTGGATTTTATGTGTATGATTACCTGCTTGCACGCAATATTAATAAAAAAATAGTAGATAGTAAATAGAAAAAATCTATTTACTGTTCTTTTTTTCTTTTCTATAACCGATAGCCAATAGGATTAACACTATTGCAATAATTGCAATGAATATTCCAATATTCAAATTAGCTTGTTTAGCTACTGAACTGCTATCAATTTTGTTTAATTCATAAGCATTGCCTTCATCACCGTGTGATGTTGAATTTCCTACGATTAACTGTTGATTTGCATTGCTTTCAATAAAGTTGAATTCAGCTTTGGAATTTGATGTTTTTGCATTATTCACATTATTTTCAATTGATTTAAAGGTATCTGAATTTCTTATAATACTTGAATTTTTTAAATCATTTGAAGCATGTTTATGGCTGTTAGTATTATTTTCATTTTGATTGGACTCCGGAGATTTAAATTGACTTTTCAGATTGTCCATTGAATCATCAGGGAAAAAGTCTTTAATCAAATCGCTATATTTATCTAATAAATTCACATTTAGAATGCTAAACAAATTGGATTTAATTGTTGATGATACCCGGCTTCTGTCTGTCACATGGTTTGGGTCAATCACGGAAGAATCATTTGGATCCTCATCTCCCCAATCGTTGTTATCGAATTTGGTATACAAATGGTTAGTGTCTTTCCATTTGATAAATATCTCTTTGCCGTAAGGTGATGAATTATTGGTAATTATGTTATTGTGGATATTTATCACGGTTTTTGCATCGTACATGGGTTGTTGTATGTAGAAAGAGCCTCCAGTCTCTCCGCCATCATTATTGGTGATGATGGAATTTTCCAGATTTATATTTCCTGAAACCATCACTGCGCCACCGTTTGTTCCGGCAGTATTGTTCATGAAAATGCATCTGTTGATATGTGATTCGCCGGACCAGCTGTAATATGCTCCGCCCCATTCATCAGCATGGTTAAACATGAAAATACAATCTTCAACATTTCCGAATCCAGAAACACTCACTCTTATTGCTCCACCGTCTCTGTGTGCTGAATTATTGATAAAAACACAATTGTAAATGTATGAATCTGCAAAACAGGTGGTTACTGCCCCTCCGTCATGTCCTGCATGATTATTCATGAAAAAGGAATTGTTTAATAGTAAGTATCCTCTATGGGTTTCGTTTCCATAGTTTGATATTCCCCCTGCATTTACGCTGGCGGTGTTATTTATGAAATAGCAATTATCTGCATATACATGTCCTGTTTCCATTGAAATCGCCCCACCAAATCCTTCTGCATTTGCATTGATGAATGTCAAGTTTTTAAAAGAGACATGCAATGCATCGTTTCTTATAAGAAAAATGCTTGACTTTTTTTCTCCATCGATGATAACATCAAGAGGATCGGCATTTCCTTTTATCGTCAGATTTTTTGTAATTTCAAAATCGCTGATTTTGTATGTTCCCTTTTCAAGTATGATTATATCGTTATCATTTGCATTTGATAACTCTTTACTTAAATTTGAAGAGGAATCTAGCCGAATTTCATCATATGAAGATATATCCGTAGTCGAATTACTCACATCTGTTGCATTTGCAGCAGAAATGCTTATCAAAATAATCATAATGCCCAGTATGAGATAATATTTTGCATTGATTGTTTTCACCTCCTTTGCTTTTTTAGAGAAACTATACTTTTATTTTGAAAAATATGATATATATTTATTTTTATATCGATTTTTTCATAATTTTAAAGATTATCTCAATTTTTAATCAAAATTGTGTGTAACTTTTAATTTGATTGTATATTATTTAATAACTATTTTTAAAGCATTTATTTATTATTTTATAATGGTTATAATGTTTATGTATAATTTAGAATATGGATTGCTTTTTTATCGTTATGAATTATTTTTCATATTTTTTTTAATCATTTTAAATCATTAAAATCATTAATTTAGACTTAAATAATTATAATTTAATTATATTTTAGTAGTATATTTCTTAATTTTATTTATTTATGGTTATATGTTATTTTTTTGGAATATAACTAATTTTATTAAAATTTATTTATTAGCGATAAACAATAAGATTTATATTACTTATCGATAAAAAATATTAAGTGACTAATATCTGAATAAAAATGTTCAAATTGAGTATGATGATTTTTTTTTTATTTTATATTAGTTTGATTAAATTAGATTTAAAGGGAGAAAAAATTATGAATAATAAAAAGATTTTATTATCTATCTTTTTAGTTGTTTTAATTGCATTCTCTGTTAGTTCAGTTTCTGCGGAAGATGCTACTGAAGATATTGTAGCAACTGATGATGCGGAAGTTGTAGCAGTAGAAGATGTTGAGTTATTGGCTGCAGATCCAATCTCACCAACAACTAACACCTCTGATGCTATTCAAACCGCAGTTGATACAGCTGAAGATGGAGGTACTGTTGATTTAAGTAATTTTGATATTTATAATATAACTGATAAGACTATAACCATTGCTAAAGATAATTTAGTAATAAAAGGTAATGGAAATACAAAAATCTTAGGATATGGGGATAATAATGGAATTTTCGCTGTAACTAGTAAAGGAGTTACAATTCAAGGAATAACTTTCATAGACACCAATCCTAAAAATGATTTGCGTTATGATGGTTCAGTAAATGGATGGGGTATCCGTTTTGCAGGATCTGTTGCTGAAGGTGGGATCATAGATAATTGTGTTTTCCAAGATTTCAACCACGCAGTTGATGTTTCATCATGTGATTACATCACTGTTAAAAACAGTAAATTCAATGGTGGATATGCAACAAAACTTTTTAACGACCCTACCGTTAACAAAGAAAAAGGTTCCAAAGTAATCAGTGTAATGGGATCTCATTTCATCACCGTATTAAACAATACCTTTGATGGTGTAGTATTGGATGCTATTTCCATTGCAGGTGGAAGTGGAGATGCAAAAATCATAAACAACACATTCAAAAATAATGTTTATTCAATCTTCTTTGGAGGAGCATCTACCGATGGAACTTACATCACAGGCAACACCTTCACAAATTGTGGTTCATTTGATGATCGTGTTCACTCATGGGATGCATATCCAGTAATCAGTATCCAAAAGGCTTCCAGTGGAGTTTTCATTAGCAACAACACCTTTGAAGTAATTGACAATAACTGGTTAATTGCAGCTGAACAAGGAAACACCGCTCACGGTTATCCAAGTACTTTAGGTAACATTAACGTAACCAATAATATCGTAAAAAAATATAAAGACGATGTTGTTACTTCCGGTGTAACATTATTACACATCCTATGCAGATCAGGAATGTTAAACCCATATGAAGAAATTCAAATCTCCGGAAATGAAGTGGTTGATGGAGCAAGAACTTTAGTCGTATGGTGTAATGACTGGGGTAGTGAAGATGCAAGTCCAAGTGATGTTGTAATCCCTAAAGCTGAATTAGTTCAAACCCAAATCGCTATTACTGCTGTAGATGGAACCAAAATTACTGGTGTATTAAAAGACATTTCAGGAAATGTTATTGATGGTGCTGCTTTATCCTACTCTATCAACAATGGTGCTGCGGTGAATATTACTACAGATGATAATGGTGTTTTCATCATCAATGGTGAATCCGGTAAACTTGTTTCTATTAATTTTGCAGCAACAGACAAATTTGCAGCTTCTGCAAATTCAATCACCTTAACTCCTGTAACCAAAACTGTTACCAAAACTGTTACCAAAACTGTATCTAAAAAAGCTGTTACACTCAAAGCTCCTAATAAGAAATTTAAAGTTAAAAAAGTTAAAAAAGTTCAAATAACTTTAAAATCTGCTGGTAAAGCTTTAGCTGGTAAAAAAGTCACTATTAATGTTAATGGTAAATCCTTCTCAGCTAAAACCAACAAAAAAGGTGTAGCAACTATTAAAGTTAAATTAACTAAAAAAGGTACTTACAGTTACGTAGCTAGTTTTGCTGGTGACAGTGCATATAATTCAGGACTTAAAGCTGGTAAAATTGTTGTTAAAAAATAAAACAACAATTTTCTTTTTTTCTTTTTTTGACATTTTTTAATATTTATGCTGTTATTTTTACATTATGAATTCTATTGGGGGAGATTTATATTAGAAAATCAAAATTACTGTTCATATTCATGCTATTTTTTTCTTTATTGGTTATTAATGTTGTTTGTGCTGGAGATAGTGAAATTGAGGCTAATCTGACTGATGAAAAGTTTGATACGATACAGGTTCTAATTGATGATGCAAGCTCTGGAGATTCGATTTATTTGGAAAACAAGACATATGTAAGTGATGGAAATCCTATAAAAATTAATAAGGATATTAACATTTATGGATCTGACTCAAATGCGGTTCTTGATGCGAATAATACATCTAGAATCTTTGAAATTTCAAAAAATGTTAAGGTTAATATTTTTGGATTGACAATGACCAACGGTTATTCGGATTCTGTTGGTGCGGCAATTTATAATCAAGGTAAATTAAGCATCTTCAATTCTACAATAATTAACAGCCATGCTGAACGTGGAGGAATATACTGTTCGGATAAATCCAATCTTAATGTTTATTATACTAATTTTGATGGCAATACTGCAGATTCTGGTGCTGCAATTGAAAATGACAATCCAAATGGTGTGGTCAATATTATAAATTCCTCTTTCACTAATAATGTCTGTGAAGAGGGTGGAGCAATCTATAACATTTGGGGTCAAATGAATGTATACAATTCCACCTTCATGTACAACTCCGCTGAGAGAGGAGGAGCTATTTACAACAATCGAGGGATTCTGAAAGTTTATAATACTAAAGTCATATCAAATATAGGAACTGACTTGGGTGCGGGAATAAAAAGTTGGGGCGTTTGTGAAGTTTACGATTCGATTATCATAAACAATACCAATCCTCTAAGGCAGGGTGGAGGTTTTTATGTTTCTGAATTTTCATTGCTTCTTAAAAACTGTCTGGTCTTAAATAATTCTGCGGTCAATGGTGGTGGAATTTATGTAGAGGCCAAAGCCAAATTGACTCTTAAAAACACTTCAATAATAAATAATTCAGCTAATCGTGGAGGGGGAATTGATAATAATGATGGATCCATCACACTGACTGATTCTGTAATATCCAATAATTCTGCAAAAACCAGCGGCGGAGGAATATATTGTGGCTGCTTGTCTCTACGTAATATTGACGAGGGGATAATTGATAACTGTAAAATCTATAATAACTCTGCTGTTAACGGTGGAGGAATTTATGTAAGTGGAGTTATGGTCAATATAGTGAACAGTGAATTGAATAATAATCATGCAAACGAGGGGGGAGCGATTTACAATTCAGGAAAATTTAATTTGAAAAATTCAACATTAAATTCAAATAATGCTGTTAACGGTGCCGGAATATACAATAAAAAGGAATTAAATATTGAAAGGGGCACCGCAAATAATAACATTGCTGCTCAAAACGGAGGAGTAATTTATAATTGTGCAAATTCGCTTATCAATGATTTAAAATCAGGGTTCAACGAAGCCTATTTTGGCGGAGTAATTTATAACACTGCAAAGATGACCATTGGAAATTCTGAGTTCAATTCTAACAAGGCATCTCAAGCAGGAGTAATTTATTCATCTTCCAATTTGAAAATAAACAATTCAAAATTTAACAATAATCAAATCAATCGTAAAGGAGGAGTATTGTATCTTGCAGTGGGAAATGCCACAATTGATAATTCAGTGTTTTTATTTAACACAGGTGCCGATGAGGGGGGTGTAATATTTAACGATGGTTCTGATGTTTACATTTCCAATTCCCAATTTAAATCAAATAAGGCTAAAAGTTATGGTGGAGCTATTGATAATTCTGGAGAAATGACCATTGTAAATTCATTATTTGATAATAATGGTGCTTATGGTGCAGGAGTTATAGATAATGGTGGAAATATGACAATCATTCATTCAAACTTCACAAACAATAAGGCAACCGTAAATGGGGGAGCTATCGATAACAATAATATTTTGAATGTTTTTGGATCTATATTTGAAAACAATGTTGCAGGTGCTGAAGGAGGAGCAATAATTGCAAGAAAGGATATTAATATAGTTCATAGTTCATTATTTAACAATCAGGCACCTAATGGCAGTGCAATATATGTGAATAACAATAATAGTAATCTATCTGAAAATTGGTGGGGAAGCAACAATCCGGATTTTGAAAATTTAATCAGATTTAACATTTCCGATGAGTTCACATGGATTATAATGTCCTTTAAATGTGTTGAACAGTTAATGCAGTATGAAAATGGAAAGGTCATAATCGGGTTTAATGAATTAAAGAACCGAAACAATTTGATTTCGCAAATTGGTCATCCTGAAGAGTTGCCTATCTTTAAGGTTAGCTTGTCTACCGGTGACATCTTATCTGTTGAAAAGGGATCAGGATTGAAATCATTATACATTTCTAAAATTTCATCACTTGTCTCTAAAGTAGATAATCAAACCCTTGTGTTGGCTGTGAGTCATAATCCATCAAAAATAATCAATAATAAAAATATTGCTGCGGATTATAGTGGAAAAGTAACATTTAAAGTTCGTGTAATAGGTTCAAATGGTAAGGTTGTGGGTAAAAATGAAATTGTGGTCATGAAGCTGGCCGGAAAAACCTATAATGTAAAAACTGATAAAAGAGGATATGCATCCAAAACATTCAGTTTGCTTCCTGGAAAATATTCCATTACGACATCATATAAGGGATTTTCTGTAAAAAACAGTATTGTGATTAAAAATGTCCTAAAGGTTAAAAGTGTCACCAAGAAAAAGGCTAAAAAAATCAAGTATTCTGCCAGTCTTAAAACCAGTAGAGGAAAATCTATTTCAGGTAAAAAGATTACTTTTAAAGTTAAAGGCAAAACTTACAAGATAAAAACAAATAAAAAAGGAATTGCGACTGTTAGTTTAAAGAATCTAAAAGCCGGGAAATATAAGATTTCAATTACATACTTGAAGCTGACTAAAAGAGCAGTTTTAAAAGTTAAAAGATAACAATTTAACTGTCTTCTTTATGAAATCAACTTCAAATCAATTTTTTTATTTTTATTATTTTGGCTTTAATTGACAAATAAACCGAAATATATTAAATATATCGATAGTTATATTATTATATATTGAACATAAAATTTTAAAATTAGGGAGGAAAAAATGAAATTTCATAAAACTTTATTGCTATTGTCTTTTTTAGTAGTCGCCATGTTGTGCATATCGTCGGTTGCTGCTAGTGAAGACGATATTGGCGGAAACTTAACTTCGGATTCATCTTATTCTATTATACAATCATATAATAATCCGGATTGCTTGGAAACATCAAATGAAAATAATTCGACATTATCTTCACCTCAAACAATCATTGTTGAAGAAATTGAAGATGATCACAATGAAATGAGTCAACCAACAATCCAGAAGGCAATTGACAGCGCCAATGCAGGAGATACAATCATTGTTGAAGGTAAAAGTTATGTGCACTGCCATTTTATAATCAATAAAAAATTAACTATTAAAAGCAATGTGGGGACCACTATGGAGGTGTGTTCAAGCACCCAAGGTTCTGGATATAAAGGAATATTTTACATATCCCCTAGCGCCAGCGGAACGGTCATTGAAGGTTTTACCATAAATAATAACGTTTACAATGAAAATGATTATGGAATACTGGTTAAGGCTAATAATGTTGAAATCAGAAATTGTAACATTAATCATATTGGATATTCGGATGCTGTAAGAATAGAAAATGCAAAAAACTGCCTTGTTGAAAATGTTACAGCGTTAAATGCAAATAATGCAATCAACATTAAGAATTCACAGAATGTTAATGTCAGGTCATCTACTTTGAAAAGTTCTAAAAATGGGGTAAATATTGTTGATTCATCTTCAACAACAATATCAAGCAATAATATTTCTAATAATAATGTTGCAGGAGTCTCATTTTCAGGAAACGGCAAGTATCTGACAATAAGTCACAACAACATCACTGAAAATACAAATGGGATAAGATTGACCTCTTCAGACAATATTTATATTTTAAGCAATTATATCTCATTTAATACAAACAATGGAGTTTATGTTGATTATGATATTACAAAAATAGAGATAAAAGGCAATTTCTTTAATCAGAATCACTTGTGGGAAGTCTTCAACGATTTCCATGTTAAAAATCTCAATGACGTATCAATTAAGGATGCAAATAATTTGGAAATAATTAATAACAATTATATGATCAATTACGGAGGATATGGTACAGGAGATAGGGACAGACCGGTTTGGACTCAGGTATATGAATATAAACCTAGCATTGGGGACTATAATTATGATGCTGCCAAGGATGTTTATGTTTATGTAGGTGAGGGAAATGGTGATTATTATGGCCATCAGGGAATAATGTATCTGGGCTATGTTTTTGAGATAAATGAATTTGTGAGCTGTCCTAACATTTATTATTCTCCTAAAAATGTATGGTCAAAATCAGGAAATTATGAACTTCAATTAAGTGAAATCACACAAGTCAAAAAAGGAATCTATTCCATTTCCATTGTTGATGCAAATGGTAACGTTGCAACAGACATTAGTTCAGTTCCTGTAACATTTTATTTAAATAAGATTGGCAAAACCGCATCTCCTCAAGAAGGAGATGTCTACAAAACCGTAATGATGAAGAATGGTACTGCAACAGTCAGATTTTATATGGATGAATTCAATAAATCCGGAAATATCATTACAGCAGTATTTCCTACACCCGGCACAAACATTGACAATAAGGTAGCTAAAACATTAGCTATTGATGATGATAATATTCCTGGAATCCCATCCAACACTTCAATCAGCGTTTCCAATTTAAACACTTATCCAAATTCAAATCAGGTAATTGTTGCCATTTTGGTTGATCAGAATAAAAAGCCTATTGTAGGAGAAATACTGACATTCAAAATCAATTCAAAAACTTATAATGTTCGCACTGACGGCAATGGAAAAGCTCAAATACGTATATCTGAATCAAAAGAGGGAAGCTATACACTTAAAGTCAGTTTTGCAGGTGATGGAGGAATAGATTATTATGGATCTAACAATCAATCCAAGGTTGTTGTTAAAAAACAGACTATAAAAATCATTTCTTCAAATTTGAACATGATTCCAAAAATGGCTGAATATTACTCAATCACGTTAAAGGATGCTTCTGGAAAGGTATTGACTAATCAAAAGGTAACATTTAAGGTCAATGGTAAAACATACACAAAAACAACCAACTCCAAAGGCATTGCTAAAGTTAAACTCAAGTTTAATAAAAATAAGAAGACATATAAGATTTCTATTTCATACAAAGGAAGCAATAAGTACAAGGCGATTTCAAAGTCAAATAAGATTATTGTTAAATATTCCTCTAAAAAGGTCAAATTGACAACTCCTACACTTACCATTCCACCAAAAACTGCCAAATATTACTCAGTCAGTTTGAAGGATGTCAATGGTAAATCAATATCCCAACAAAAAGTGGTTGTTAAGATTAATGGTAAGAAATATGTTAAAAAGACCAATTCCAAGGGCCAAATCAAAATTAAAGTCAAATTTTCTAAATTGAAAACTTATAAGGTTAAAGCAACATACAAGGGAAGTAAAATTTATAAAAAGGCTTCATCAGGCGGTAAGATTAAGGTTGCCAAAACACCTACTAAAATCACCGTTCCTGCTGTTTCAATGCTTCCAAAAGAGTCAAAAACATATACAGTAACTTTAAAGGCAAACGGTAAGGTTTTATCTAAACAGAAATTAACTATCAAAATTAATGGTAAAACATACGCAAAAACAACTGATGGTAAAGGCCAAGCTAGTGTAAGCGTTAATTTTGCAGATGAAAAGATTTATACTGTTAATGTAAATTATAATGGAAATGGAATTTATCAGGCATCAAAAGCTACCGGTAAGATAACCGTTTCAAAAATGGATACTCAGATTGTCAGTTACGACAAGACATTCTCCAAGGATGCTCAAAAAGAGTATCAAATTACATTAAAAGATAAATCCAATAATCAATTGCCAGGTCAGAGCGTTTCATTTGATATTAATGGTCAAAGCTATACTAAAACTACCGATTCAAAGGGTGTTGCAAAGTTAACCATTAATGACTTGAATGAGGGAACTTTTGATATTATTGTAAAATTTGCAGGCAATGACAAATACAAATCATTTTCCAAAACAAATAAGATAACAATTTCAGATAAACTGAATACAGTATTTGTGGATGAAAATTTGCCGAACTCTGAAATCCAAAGTATTTTGGATAATGCAGCAATCGGATCAAATATTGAGTTTTTAGGAAAAGGATATTCTGATATTTCATTAACTATTAGTAAAGGTCTGAACATTTACTCTACAAATTCAACCAGTTTAAATGCGAAATCCAGTAGTCCGGTATTTATTATATCATCGGATAATGTCAATGTTTCAGGTTTTTCAATTAATGGAAACTCTGGAAGTGCCATTGTCATTGATGGTGCAGACAATGTAAATATTGAGAATAATCTCATTTCAAATAAGTTGGATGAGGATAAACTTGCAGAGTATAATGCCGGAAATATTAACCTGCCCGGATATGGTATATCTATTGCAAATGCAAGAAATATACAGTTATCTAAAAATGATATAAAATCATTTGAAAGTGCAATATTTGCTAAGGAATCTTCATACATTGTCATTGATGATAATACATTAAGAGAGAATAATTATGGTGTAACATATGGTTGGGGTGTTGCAAATACTGAAATCACTAACAATAATATATTTAATCAAATCGGATTATACATTATGACAGTTCCTGAAGGTCCAACAGGATACGGATTACTCTTAAATAATTCAGCGGTTAATGTAACCATCAATCACAACCACATTTATGCAAATCACTTGGGTATTTCTTTGGATGCAAATTTTTCAACAGGTATTGTAATTACTCAAAATACTATTACTGACAATGTTCTTGAAGGAATCAGATTCAATGCGGGATATGATCTTGCCGAAAATGCTATTTTGCCTCATGTAACAGATAATGCAATATATAGAAATGCAAGGGGTCCTAGTATGATGATTTTAGGTGAGATGAGTGCAAATCCATTCGGTATTTATGGTGGGGGATTATTAGACCCTAGCCAAAAGCTGCAATTGGAAGCAAATTGGTATGGAACAAATAACCTTGTCACTTGGGACAATGATACCGGAGTTGTCGGTTATGGGACAATGTGTCCTAGAATCAATACAACTAATATTGAATTCAACATGACTTTTAACAGTCCTGGAAATTACAGTATCACGTTTTATAAAAATGGAGAGTATGATTCAAATCTGCCTGAATTTGATATGTTTGCAACCTTGAATCGTGGAACCGATAAACAGAAGGAAATTGCATTCAATGTAGTCGATGGTGTGGGAACATTCACATTCGATTCTTCAAATTTCAATTCCAGTAATAATGTCATTGAAATATCTATAGGGTCTTTGATTGATTCAACATCAAGGGTATTCAAGGTAACTTACCTTTATAAAGTTCCAGAAGGTGAAATTCCAGCTTAACAAATATGTTTTTAACATATTTGTTCTTTTTTTATTTTTTCATATAGGCAACTCAATTTCGTAAAGCTATTTTTAAAAATAAGTCAATTTAAATTAATAATAACATCAATTAAATTGGCATTAATTAATTGAAATATTTAAATAATTAATCAACCATTTTATTTAATCAATTTTAAATCCGCACTCGCTGCAGGCTTTGGTTTGGAATTTCACAACACCACCACATTCCGGACACATCCACCTTTCACGATCCTGTGCCATCATCTTTCCGATGCCGGTGGTCTTGATTCTTTTGGCGCTGTCTAAAGTATTCAGGTCATGCCTTTTTACATATTTTTTAGAGTGCTTTTTCATCTGTGGGCATGGAAACTCGCTGCAGCGTCCACAGTAGCTGAAATTCTTCTTGTCAAAACATGTTTTAATTTTACACTTTAAACTAGCCTTGCTTTTTCCATCATCACTAATCAAACATCCTCCGCAGGGGTTCTGGAATTTTTTACAGCTTATGCAGTTGATTCCGCATGGTGCAAGCAGTTTTGAATCAAGTTCGTTAGGCATTTTCATAATTACTAGTTTAGTTGAGGAAACTAATAAAGTTATTTAATGATATCAATTATAAAAATATTTTTAACGATTAAAATTTTTATTTTTCATAAATAATCAATATAAATCATTTTATATTAATTATATTGTATATATGTTCTTTAATTTATTTTTCACATCGTATCAATTATTTTTTGATTGCAATAAATTAAATTAGAAAACTTATTAAATAACTTAGTGAATATATATTCTTATCGAAAAGAATCTTTCGGGGTTTATATAATGGAAAAGAAGATCAAAGTAATAATCTTGTTATTAGTTGTTTTAGTTGTGGCGGGTGTTGCCACACACATGTTTCTAACACCTTCGACCGTAGAGACAGTAGGGTCCAAAAACGTCACAGACATGATTGGAAGGGATGTTGAAATACCTGCATCAGTCAGCAATGTCGTTGCGACAAGCCCTCCAATGACCACCGTGCTTTATATGATTGCACCGGACAAGTTGAAGGCTGTCAACTTCCAGTGGACAGATGACGAGATGAAATATGTTCCCTCACAGTATAAGAACTTCCTGGTAGTTGGAGGATGGTACGGTACACAGGACGGAAGCTATGAGGAATTCATCGCCTCAGAACCGGACATTGTCATCGAATCAATTGACGAGGGAGGAGACGGTGACGCATCAACAGTCAAGGAACGTCAGGAAAAATTCGGAACAATACCTGTGATTGCGGTTAAGGACACCACAAATGTGGAGACAATAGGCGAGTCCATCACATTCATGGGAGAGGTTGTAGGGGCCGAGGACAAGGCAAAGGAACTCAACGACTTCAACGACAGGTACTTGAAAATGGTTAAGGACAAGTCATCCAAGCTCTCAGATGCCGATAAGAAAAAAGTCTACTACGCACAGGGTGACGACGGGCTTCAAACCAACCCTTCACACTCAACACACGGCCAGCTGATTGACCTTGTCGGCGGTGTCAATGTTGCTGACTCACTGAACCAGGGAAACACCACTAGCGGAATTCAGGTGTCAATCGAACAGGTAATCGCCTGGAACCCGGATGTTATCATAACCAACGATCCGGAATTCTATGCAAGAGTCTATGACAATCCTAACTGGGCAAAGCTTGACGCAGTCAAAAACAAGGAAGTTTACCTTTCACCTCAATCCCCATTCAAATGGTTCGACAGGCCAGTGGGAGCCAATATGATTATAGGTGTTCCATGGACTGCAAAAGTGATTTATCCTGATGATTACAAGGACATCAATATGGTCGATGCCACAAAAGAGTTCTACTCAAACTTCTATCACTTCGACTTGAGTGATGATGAGGCAAAACAAATCCTGCTTGATTCAGGATTGAAGGAGTCAAATCTATAGGGATTCAAATGGATAGGGAAACAAAAGAGATTATAAGTATCATACTTCTAATCTTTTTTCCAATAGTTTTATTTTTCGCTTCATTTCTGATAGGAAGGTATCCGATAAGTCCAGTCGATGTTGTAAGCACATTGCTCTCACCGATATTTCCGCAGATGGAAGTTTCATCCACAATAACGACAATAGTCTTTGAGATAAGGCTTCCAAGAATCATAGGGGCAATCGTGGTTGGAGCATGCCTTGCCATTTCTGGTGCTGCATTCCAGTCAATATTCAAAAACCCTCTGGTATCTTCAGACCTGCTTGGTGTATCAAACGGTGCGGGCTTTGGTGCGGCTTTGGGAATCCTTTTAAGCGGAGCCAACATCATAACCCAGATTTTCGCATTCATATTCGGGCTGATATCAGTGGCTGCAACATACCTGATATCAAAATCATACAAGGCCGGTGGAATCCTTGTGCTGGTGCTTTCAGGTGTTGCAATATCAGCATTTTTCAACTCACTGATATCAGCAATCAAGTTCATAGCAGATCCTGACGACAAGCTCCCTGAAATCGTTTACTGGCTCATGGGATCATTGGCATCAATCAATGCCGACAAGCTATTGATGATTGCAATACCTGTCATTATCGGGCTTGTGGTTCTTTTGGCATTGAGATGGCAAATGAATCTTCTTGCAATGGGTGATGAGGAGGCACAATCCCTTGGATTGAATCCGTCAAGAATCAGATTGCTGATTATTGCAGGATGTACCCTTTTAACCTCCGCTGCGGTTTCAATAAGTGGTATTGTCGGATGGATTGGTCTAATCATTCCTCATATGTCTCGTATGATTGTGGGACCGGACAATAGAGTATTGCTTCCCGCTTCACTGAGCCTGGGTGCGAGCTTTTTATTGTTAATCGACAACATTTCACGTGCAGTGATAGCAATCGAGATACCGATTGGAATACTTACGGCGATAATTGGCGTGCCGATTTTCCTATACTTACTTAAGAGAGGTTATTCAGAATGGTCATAGAAGACAAGCTATTTGAAGTCAACAACATTTCCTTTGATTATGACGGTGAGGAGATATTCTCCAATATCAGCTTTTCCATTGATAAGGGTGACGTGCTGTGCATTCTCGGGCCAAACGGAACTGGAAAGACCACACTGATAAAATGCCTGAATGGTCTTCATGACATTAACTCAGGAGAAATACTAATCAACGGCCAAAACATCAAAAAGTTGTCATTCAAGCAAATTTCAAAACATATAGGCTACATTCCACAGGCACATATTCCGTCATTTCCGTTCAAGGTGTTTGACGTGGTCTTGATGGGAAGGGCACCATACCTGAACCTTACAGATTCTCCGAAAGAGGAGGATAAAAAGATTGCTCTTGACGCCCTGAAGACACTTGGGATTGATGATTTGAAGGACAAGGAATACACCAACCTGAGCGGTGGGGAAAGGCAGTTGGTTTTCCTGGCAAGGGTGCTGTGCCAAAAGCCAGACATACTCATATTGGATGAGCCGACATCCCATTTGGATTTTGGAAATCAGATAAAGCTATTGGAGATAATCGACAATCTGGCCAAAAGCGGACTGTCCATTATCATGTCATCGCACTTCCCGGACCATGCTTTCTTAAGCTCAACAAAAGTGGCAATCATGAAAGACAGGAAATTCATCGATTTCGGAACTCCTGATGATGTGGTGACAGAGGATAATTTGAGAAAAGCATATTCCATTGACGTTAGACTGATGGAACTGGATGATGAAAGAAAGGTTTGTGTACCAATGAAAACAAACTTAACATTAGATTTATAAAAGGTGATAATTATGAATGAAAAGGATTATGATGAGCAATTGGCGAAGGCTGCTGAGTTTCACGGACATATCTGTGGAGGAATAGCCATTGGAACAAAGCTTGCAATGTATGGACTGGAGCTTTTGGGTATGGAATTGAACCAGAGACATAAAAATCTTATTGTGTTTTTGGAAATCGACAGGTGCATGTCCGATGCTGTGCAGTCAGTAACAGGATGCTCAATGGGTAAAAGAACCCTGAAACAAATGTATTACGGCAAGTTTGCAGCAACATTCATGAACCAGGACACTGGTGAGGCATTAAGGATTACTGATGCTGACGCCAACAAGAAATTCAAGGATGAGGAAACAAAAGATGAGATGATTGCAAGATTCAGAAGAACTCCTCCCGAAGAGCTTTTCAAGGTAGATAAGGTCAAAATTGAGCTAGGTCCTGGGGACATGCCGGGTAAGCCTTACACCACAGCATTCTGTTCAGTTTGTGGAGAGAAGGTTTCCGACGGAAGGCACAAGCTCATTGGTGGAAAGCCGGTTTGCAAGTCATGTGCCGAAGGGTCATATTACGAGTTAATTGAAGAATAATTTACATTGTATTTTATTTTTCTTTTTATTTTCATTTTTTTTCATATTTAATTCAAAATATTTCACTTATTTTTCTATTACTAAATCCATAAGTTTTATTAAACTATTTAATTAAATATTTAATCTTTATTTTATTTTTAATTAATTCATTTCGATATGTTTATATATTCATGTTGTCTAATATTAAATTAGATAACGAGTATAAAAAGGTTAAATGATGGATTTGATTGGAGGGTACCTGTTAATAATTCTGGTGTTGTTTGCGGCAAATGTCGCACTGATGCTTGGAAATTATAACTTGAATAATGTGAAGGTAATGGTGCTTGCATTGGCATGTGCTGTGGTCACTTTTGCATTGATGAGTGTTTCAGCTTATCTGAAAGCGCCATTGGCATTTCTATTGTATAATTTCAGCTATCTATTTTTAATCATTACAATAGTAATCTTTGCATCTGTCATATATTATATCCGCCAGAATGATTTCAGATTGCCGTTTTATGCAATCATATTGGCATCTGCAGTTTCAACAGTGCTTTTTTCCTCCCAGACAAGTCTTGACATGTTAACAATGGTTTTATATTCCTTATTCGTTTTCATAATATTATTTGTTGTTTATCAACTCATAAAATTGCTGCATCATGCAAAAAGACAATATCCTGTAATAATAGGGGAATACATGAGTCTGTTTTCAATATTGATGTTCATTTTCGCATTGACATACAATTCCACAATGGCTCTGGACTACAGTAAGTTCACTCCTTTCTTAATCCTGACCCCTACCTATCAGCTGATTTACGTTGTTATAGGAATCATTGTTGTCTTGGTTGCTGGTGTCCTTATAAATGATACAAGAGGGGGAAATAAATGATTATTCAAGGAACCGAAACATTGACCTCATTGATTCACATCATCTCCGAAAGCCTTCTGACACCGGTTGTCATACTGCTTGTAATATCAATCGTCATTGTTATCCTGTCATTCGGAGGACTGATTAATGAGTTCATTTCAAGGAAGGCCATATCCTCTGCAAATCTGGAGGACCTGGTGAGACGTGTTTCATTTTCAACTAATGTAGGTCAGATGAAAGAGGAAATCGCCAACAGTGATCTGTTCCACTATCAAAAGGAGATATTGACAAGAATTGCGGACAATCATGACATAGGTTCTGAAGCAAGAAAGGCACTTGCAAGCGAACTCATCTCAGCACATGAGACAAGATTGATTAAAAAGACCAACAAGACAGACGTCCTTGTTCGTGTAGGTCCTATTCTAGGTCTTTTGGGAACATTGATACCATTGGGTCCTGGTCTTGCAGCACTTGGAACAGGGGACATTGCAACCCTTGCACAATCCCTGACAATTGCATTCGACACTACCGTTACAGGTTTGACTGTTGGGGCTATTGCATTTCTGATTTCCAAATATAAAAAGCAATGGTATGAGTCAGAACTAATTGATGTTGAAACAGTTGCCGAAGCGGAACTTGAAACCATAAACAAATGGTGAGATTATGCTTAGGAAAAGAAGAAGAATTTCAGAATCTGTTGACGATGACCCTATGGGAGGATTGAATAACCTTTCGGATGCAATGCTAGTGCTGGCTTTGGGTTTTCTGATTTTTGCAATCATGGCGCTTTCAGCCAATCCGGACATGATCACCCAATCCCAATCCACTCAGGATGTCTCAACAGCTGATACTTTCACCCAGAACTACACTGATGCCGGAGGACTGGAAGACAGCGGATACAGTGAAGTCGGAAAGGTCTATGAAGACCCGGACACCGGGGAGCTGGTCATGGTATCGGGCTAAACAAGGGGTTAACACTCCTTTTTTTACTATTTTTTTCACACATTTTTTTTGAATTAACTTGAAAAGTATTATGATGATTTTGGGATTAAATTTCATTGAGATATCTAATTTTACGATACATTTATAAATAGTCAAAACAAATATTTGATTACTGTTATTTTATAGCAGTGATTTAATTACTTTTTTTGGGATAAGTTCCCATATGGATGTGGCCCTAGTGGCTGAACAAAAAGGTGTTAATTTATGTACAAATATATTAGAGACGCATGGAAAAACCCAGATGAGTCCTACGTACGTGAACTCATGTGGCAAAGAGCTCCTAAATGGAATAAACAAGGAGCAGTTCAAAGAATTGACAGACCTACCAGGCTCGACAGAGCTAGAAGTTTAGGTTACAGAGCTAAAAAAGGTTTCATTGTAGTAAGAACCAGAGTAAGACGTGGTGGAAGAAGAAAAACTCGTCGTTTCAATGGTCGTAAACCTAAAAGAATGGGTGTAAACAAAATTACCCAAGCAAAATCAATTCAAAGAATTGCTGAAGAACGTGTAGCTAAAAAATACCCTAACATGGAAGTTTTAAACTCTTACTGGGTATGGTCTACAGGAAAATATAAATATTATGAAGTAATTTTAGTTGATCCACAAAGTCCTTCTATCATTAACGATAAGAAAATCAATTGGATCTGTTCCAAAAAACACACTAACAGAGCTCTCAGAGGCTTAACCAGTGCGGGTAACAAAGGACGTGGAATCAAATCTAAAGGAAAAGGCTCAGAACAAGCTAGAAGAAGAAAAATCTAATTTTTCTTCATTCCTTTTTTTGATTTAAATGATTCATAATATTAAATTTAGAGCTTTCGTTTATGAGGATGAAAGCGTTGATGAAATAACTGACGCTATTTTGAACATACTTCCCGAAGCCGAAATCGAAGCTGAAGAGGCTGAAGGGATGTTGGATGACAAGATTATTATTTTATCAGGTGTTGTTTCTAAAAAACGATACACAAAGACTTTTTTTAATACTCTTTTAGAGTGGACCGATTTGGATAAATTGAATGGCGATTTAGAGCGTAAGATGGATGAGAAAGGTAACTGGTTTTTGAGATTTGACAAGACTGACGCTCTGGATGAAAAATGGACCATTTTGGATAATGGTGATTCAATTCATCTTAAAGTTAAAATTGCCGCTTTTCCTGCAAAAAAACAGATTGCTGTTGATAAGGTCCGTGAAGCCATTTTGGAAAGAAGTTAACTTTATTTTATATTATTTTAAATATAATTAATAAAGGTGATTTGGTGGAACGTAAAAGCTATTATCTAATAATCCTATTGGTTGCATTTGTAATATGTATGGCAGTATTCTGGTTCCAGTTCAATAATAATGTTTCCACATTTATTATTATCAATGAAACCGAAGTCAGTGAAGGCGAATCTTTTTCAGGAATGCTGATGGATGCCTACAGCTATGGTGTTGCCAACCAGACAGTGTCTTTTCACAAACCCGGTTCTAAACTAGGCACCATTGTTGTTGCGCAAACGGATGAAAAGGGTGAATTCACTATTGAAAATGCAGAATATTTGCCTGATGCAGGTGATGAAAATTATTATGGAAATTTTACCTTTGCAGGCAATGGTAAATATCTCAGTTGTACTTATGGGGGCAATGTGACTGTTGTTCCTAAATAATTTTTTTTTGAGAAACTATTTAAGTCATGTAATGAATATATTACATAGGTATTATGAAAAACAAGATTAAACAATTACGTGATGAACTAAATGTTTCTCAAACTGAATTGTCTGAGAGTACTGGCATTTCAGTTGAAAACTTAAACTCAATTGAAACCGGTCAAGTCGAGCCATCATTGATTGATGCACATAAGATTAAAAAGGCATTAAATAAGAAATATTTCTCTGAAGTATTTTTCTTGGATGACTTGGAATGATCTTTTTAAAAAATTACTTATTTTTAAGGATATATGATTTAAAAACTAACAAATCATTCATAATCTTCACAAAAACGTCCGTCGCACAATTGATGTCCTAAATTACAGTAATACTCAGTATATCCTTCACAATCAAAATCACCGACTATTCCTCCACCGCTGTCAAAAAATTCTTCATAGTAATGTCTGCAATTCATACTGCAGTATCCTCCATGGTGCATTGTGGTTTCTTCTATTCTTCTCCTTTCCATTTCTTTTTCTTTTGCTATTCTAATATTTTTTAATTCTTTTTTAATGAAGGATTTAATTTCGGCATTGCTCAAATTTTCTTTTTTGTTGACAATCTTATTTTTCAGAATATCTTTAATATGGCTAACGTCACTTGGACCTGCCTTGTTTTTTCTTATTTCAGATTTAATTTCATCTGATTCAAATATCTCATCAAGTGTTTTCAGTTTCTTCTTTTTTTCTTCGTTTTCTTGATCTATTCTATCTAGTTCCTCATTTAATTTGGCTGTATTTTTTTCTATACTGTCTTTCACTGATTTAAATAAGGAATTTTTCTGTTTTACGGATTTGTATATTTTTGTTCCGCAGTTTGTGCAGAATTTATCGTCATTTCTTATTTTGGCTCCACAGTTGACACAGAAATTATCCTCATTTATTATTTTTGTTCCGCAGTTTGTGCAGAATTTGTCGCCATTTCTTATTTTGGCTCTACAGTTAGTACAAAAATTGACCATATCTTGCCCTTCTCAATTAGTCTCTAAAGAAATTTCAGTCAAAAAACTTATTTATAGGTTGTTATTTGTTTGGCATAATATCAATCCTATAAAAACAATGTTGCTGTAACAATGGACTCACAGAATTCCAAACTCGTTGCTAAAAACATTGCAGTTGATTATGCTGGCGGATCATACTTTACCGTTAAAGTGGTTTCCAGTGATGGTAAAGTTGCTCTCAGCGGTGAATCCGTAATATTCATCATCAACGGCAAGACCATAACTGCTAAAACAGATAAAAACGGAATATATAAAGATATTCGCATGCAAGTGCTTACTTACATGTTAAAAAGTTAAAATAATCTCTAATAATTATTGTAATGATGAAATAGAATTAAATAACCTGTTAAATATTAAATAAGGTAAATTAAATGGTTTTATATCGGGTTTTAGATTTAAAAATATGAATGTAATAAAATGTAGTTATCTAAATGATGCAAGAATACCACAACTTCTGTAAAGTTGTGGATGAATTGCAAGTTGGGTATACTATTATTTTTTTAACTTTTAAATGGTTATTTTCTTATAATAATTATTATGAGCAGTAATTTGAATAGGAATCAGCATTCAGTATACATATTAACTTATCATTTAGTATTGGTGATTAAATATCGTAGAAAGGTAATTAATGAAGATATATTCGATTCATTAATGGTTATTTTTGATAATATTGGTTTTAAATATGGTATTCAAGTTAAAGAAGCGAATTGGGAGTTGATCATATTCATATTTTATTTGAAGCCAAACCAAGTACAAATTTGGTTAAATTATATTAATTCTTTATAAAAGTGCAAGTAGTAGAATAATAAAGAAACAATATCCAGTTATAAAAAAAGAGTTTATGGAAAAGTGCTTTTTGGAAAAACAGGTTATTTTTATTACAACAACTGGTGGAGCGAATATTGAAACAATCCGTCAGTATATTGAACGGCAACGAGAAAAATAATATAATTAATCAATAATTTTCATTTGAAATGATTAGGTCGAATAGTCGAATAAGAAGAGACAATTACTTGTCTCCCCTCTTCTAAGAACCGTACGTGTCCCTTTTAAGACATACGGCTCAAGCATACTTATAAGAATTCATGCATATTTATAGAAATGTTTATAAAGTTGTTTAGCCATATAGATATTCAAATGAGGTTTTTCCGTATCTTTTAAGGAAATATTCATCGTATGAGGAGTCATATGGGGTTGCTTTATACTTAATGCATCTGGAATATTTTATTCTTGTCCAATACATTTTTTCCACTTGGCAATTTGTGATTGGGTCTGTAAAAATCCATTTATCATTGTATATTGAGTGTAAATGAGTTTTAAAATGTTTTTTGACCATCCATTTGATTGGTTTATTGGGATACCATCGTTTAATTTGCCTGAGTAGAAGTTCATAAATGTAATTATCCATTTTACTAAATATCCTTTTGTTAGATGCCATTTTCCAGTAGTTACTAGTCCCAATAATTAAATTATTAAGTTTTATAATACTTTCTTCAAGGTTCCAAGGATAACATCTTCGGATTATGTATTTAGCTTTTCTCTTGAATGATTTAATACTATCTTTAGATGCCTTTATTAATACTTTATCTCGATCATATCCATTGTAACATCGAATATTAAATCCTAGGAAGTCAAAACCATCATTAATATGTGTAATTTTGGTTTTGTCCGGAGCTAAAGTTAAACCTCTTTCATCAAGGTAATCCTCTAAAAGAGTATAAACATCTTCAGCATCCTCTAAGGTCTTACATAAAACTATAAAGTCATCGGCATATCTAATAACTACATATTTGGACTTATTTGAATAGGTATTGTTATTTCCATACTTTATTTCTTTATACTCAATGTTTAGTGCTTCTTCCATTCCGTGTAGTGCAATATTTGCCAGTAATGGGGATATGATGCCTCCTTGGGGAGTACCGGTTCTAGTATTGTAGAACACATTGTTTTCTAAATATCCGGCTTCTAACCATCTTTTGATTAGATTTTTAAGTGGAAAATTACCTAATTTATCCAATATGTGTTGGTGACTTAAAGTATCAAAACACGATTTAAAATCGCCTTCAAAAATATAAGGTCGATTTAATCCTCTTGTAAAACTATGAATCTTTGCTATAGCATCGCTTACTCCACGAGCAGGTCTAAAACCATAACTAGTTGATTCAAATTTAGCTTCCCACATAGGTTCCAATGCTAATTTGCAGATTTCTTGATAAATCCTATCAATAATTGTTGGAATACCTAATGGTCGCTTTTTACCATTTTTCTTTGGGATATAAATTCTCTGAACAGGTTTGGGTTTATGTAAACTGATTTTATAATCTTTCAGTTTATAAAATAATGCCATTCGTTCATAATCGTGTTTGAAGACTTTATTATCAATACCACTAGTTTTTCTACCTTTATTCTTCTTTGTTACAAGATTTATTGCATATAATAAACTCCTTTTATCATTAACTAATAATCTACATAGTTTATTAACTTTTCTATAATTGCCTTCCTTCTCTGCTTTAAATATCCGTTTTTGTATCTTAAATATGTCGTACTCGATGGATTTCCAGTTAATATCTTTCCATTCCTTGTCAAGTATCTCTTCGTCTGATTTTACAGACTGTAATATATTTAAATTATTATATTCAGTTTTCATTGCCAAAATCACACTCATAAAAAATTTTTTTTTTACACATTTAATGATATCTGCCGTTTTAAATAAAGCAAGATACACCTGCTAAAAGTCTGCTTATCCCACACAGTTATTATATTTGTCAGTTTTCTGCTATCTTTCGATTAAGTGGGCATTTGCTTTCTTTAGCATCCTTTACCCAGAAAAGAACATCAGATTTCCTCACGGTCACCCTACCATATTATAAATATGGGCAGTTCTGGGCTTACCGAGTTAACCAATTGTTAGAAACGACTAGTTTAGGTTCTCCAACTACGCCAGTTAGTATCTATGGGTTGTAACCTATATACATACTGAAAAACTTATGTATGACCTTTAACTAACAATACAATGGCTCTTCGAAACTTCCTACCCATTGCTGAGCATAATGACGCTTTTACTCAGGAGTTCACTTTCGTTAACCATGCCAGTCTTTCTCTCGCCCTCTTAGTATTGGAAGTTATACTAAGATTAGGCTTTAACCTATCATGCAACCCACATCATTGTTGCCAGTGATGCAGTTTCAAGGGAGAATAACACGCACAACAGTGTTATCAGTCATTTAGGACTGCACTAACATATGCCATTCATTTGAGGACATAGCTCTCTCATTTGATTTAAATATTACTAAAATTAAAATAATAGATAACAATCAACTTAATTCATTAAATTTTCAACGATAGCCAAGTTGAAATAAAAAATGATTTAAAAATTGATTGTTGAACCTTAGGGACTAGGGGGATAGCACGGTAATCCTATACTCATTAGAGTATACAGCCCGTGAAGTAAGAATCCTCAACTTCCATAAGTTGAGGTAGTTCAATATAAATTACACTAGTATTAATCATACTAGTTATATTTAAAGACTAGTATTTTCAATCATACTAGTTATATATAAAAGACTAGTATTTTTAATCATACTAGTTATAATTTATCTTAAAAATGCGAGAATACTTCGACTTCTGTAAGTCGAGGATGAATCGCAAATTGGGTGTAATTTTGTTAACTATCTGATTTAAATAGTTATTTTTTTTTAAGTTTAAAATGAATGTTTTGTAGTGAAATATTCAGAACAAAATACGCTTTTCAAAAATTCCCATAATAAAATAAATAGTACAATTATTTAATCATAACTGTACTTTTAGCTGAAACCAAATATTTAATATTGTCTGTATAGATTGCCACTTTATAACTTCCAGCATTTAATGATTTAGGATTGAAATGCGCAATACCCTTGGAATTTGTTTTTACAGTGAAAACTTTTTTGCCAATTTTTAATTTGAGCACAAGAGCTTTAACAGGTTTTTTAGTTTTCTTATCCTTAACAGTAATGTCAAATGTTTTTGATTCATTAATGTTTTTAGTTAATTTTGGAGCCTTGACAGTAGTTTGCGATTTAATCAACTTGTCAATATTTCCCATTTTGACTGTTCCAAGGAATTTTGAGGAAGGAGTTTTTGGCAAACTGTTTTTGGATATGAATTTGCCTCTGAATCTGACATCATCCTTTAAATGTCCAGTACCTCTTCCAGCCAAACGCCCGTTGTCATTTGCAGCATAAACTTTTACTGTTGAAGTTGTCTTACCCTCATCAGTTGTAGCTTTCCAATGGAATGCTGTTGCATCTCTTCTGTTGACACCGAAGGAATCAGATGCTGCTATTTTAATTGCTGCTTTTGCAGGATTTTTACTGAAATGATCATATGTGCCCTGATGGAATAATGATCTTGCATTAGGGGCTTTAAAATATTCACCCGGTTTTAATTTACCATATTTTATTCCACTACCCCACACAACAGCATATTTGCCATTTGGAGCCTTGATTGAAAAGTGACCTATTCTTAATTGTCTTTCATAACCTTGAATCTTTTTTAAATATGCCTTTTTGATTTTGCCGGATTTAACCATTTTACCTGCCAACCTTTCAATAGCATGATTTATGGTCGGATTATCCCAACCTCCAGTTCCGGCCATCCATCCGTCAGAAGTTGTCAAGGAATGGAAGAAATAGCTGTTTTTCTTATATTGCTTTACAGCCCATTTGCCATTCAACTTATACTTGACAATATGTAATGTTTTGGCATTAGTTGCATCCCTTCTAAATCCTGCAACAGCTTCAGTATTGCTTACCTGAACATATAAAGATGTACAACCCATTTCTGCAGTTTCTTTAATAGTCAAAGTAGCCTTGGCTTTTTTAGCTTTTAAATACTTGCTCTTTTTAATGGAAGTGATAACCTTATATTTTCCAACGTTAAGATTCTTTTTTAGCTTTGCAATACCGTTAGTATCAGTAGTTGCCCAATAGGTTTTGTATTTGTTGTTTTTAAAAACTTTAAATGCCACTTTAACGCCTTGAACCGGATTTTTAGTAATTTTATTTATGACTTTTGCTTTAAAATAGAATCCAGATTCAAAATAGGTTTTAAAGTCTTTAGTGGTGACTTTCAAGGAAGCCTTATTTACCTTAACGATTGTGTTTATGCTGCTTGCAGTGTAGTTTTCATCACCTGCAAACTTAACTGAAGCAGTATATGTTCCAGGTTTTAAGTTAAGTTTCAAAACAACCTTACCTGAATTATCAGTAATTTTATCATAGACCTTGTTATTTATTGAAATGGAAACCTTTTTGCCGGAAATTGGCTGATTATTGGTATCTTTCAGATAACCTACCAATTCAGATTTCTCCTTATAATAAGTTGTTACATCCTTAGCTTCCATTTTTGTATTCACTTGACTTGGAGCATCTTCACTAATCTGTGAAGATTCATTTGCATTACTTTCAATTTCAGAGGATATTGGAGTTTCAATGCTTTGAGCAGATGCATCATCTAAAGAGACTTCATCAGTCAAATTGTCTGATGCAGAAACCATTCCAATAGTTAGAAAAATTAAAAGCAACATTGAAATAAAAAAACTTTTCTTATTAAACATGATTAAACCCTTAATTTAATTTTACTATTTTATTGTTATTTTACTTTTTGCTGAAATTTTATAATTATTATTTCGTTTAAAATGAATGTTTTGTAGTGAAAAATTCAGAATAGTATCAGAACTTTTTTTATAAGATTTAAATATAGATTTAATATTTGATTCACATATAAAAAACGTTAATATTGATTTAAGATATTTTTAGGAATCCTTTTTCAAATCTAAAATAGGGCATTATTACTATTCATGAAATTTAATTATTTATCAAGGTTATTAAAAGTTCTTTTGTTTGCCTGTCATCTGAATTTTTTGATAATGATTCATGATACTTAGCTTCCAAATAATTATATTCTGCATCCCATTCATCTTGCTGATTTTTAATAATTTTATATGTCTTGATAGATTCATCTATCAGGGAATAAAATTTATCTTCATTTATTTTAGAAGGAGGTGTGTCTTTAATTAATTTTTCAATATCTGATGTTATATTATTGCCCATCCAACTAAGTTCATAGATGGAATTTCCGGAAGCAAAATATGCATGAGAATAATTATCTTTGATAGATGGATTATATTGGTAGTAAAATTTCACTGGATGATTTGATATAGTTATATTTTCCTCATAATCTTTTTCACAAGCCCACAAACCAATTGATTTAGGTATATTATCATCAATGCATGTTAAATGAAAATAATCCGCACTATAACCATTTTTATATATATTTCCGCCATTATATTTTTCTGGAATTTCAAAACTTACTCCCTTTATTTCAACGGTTGTATTGACTTGGGCATGAACACAGCTAATGAGTATTAGTATTGCAGTTAAAATAATCAAGATCTTTTTCATCATTATCAGTAACTATTATACTTTTCATATATTAAAAAGATTTATCAATAAACGATTAAAATGAATGTTTTAGTATGGATAAAAATATAACAATATTTTATCTAGAACCCTAAAAAACATATTAAGTTTTATTTTCCCTCACTAAAAAATTGGAAACAAGATCAAATAGTTTTTTTAAGTAAATACTAATGAAATCTCTGGACAATAAGAAGACAATAACAAATGTGGATATAATAGCAAAAATTATGTATAATAAACCACTTTGAACTTTAATATGGTTAAATATTAAATGGAAAATTTTTATAATGTAAACATGAAGTACATATACTGCTAATGAATTTTTTCCGAATTTTGTAAAAATGCTTTTCCTGTTTGAAACATAATGATTAAAAATTAGTGTTGATACTATTCCAAGCATAAATACTATTGCCCTTCTGATTAAATCAAAATTATTACCATAATTTATTGTAAAATTTATGACTTTAAATGGGAATTTTAAAGCAACAAATGCGCATAAAATAATAACCAAAAGTGTAAATAGAATCATTATAATCCTATTATTGTACAGTCTAGTGATTGACTTGTAGTTTTCCTCAATGTTTTCTTTTATTTGGTTAAAGTAAAAACCAATTAAAAATATTGGTGTATATGCAATGAATCTTGTAAATCCAAAATATGAAGTGAAATCAAGGAATCCCAATCCCAATGCTATAATTATGGCTATTGCAATTGGATGTTTGAGCCTGTCATAGATTGGTAGAACCATTTTCATCAGGAATAATGCTGATAAAAACCATAATGCATAAGTTGGAGTTAAAAACAGTACATTATTATCAGGGTTGCCAATAATTATCATAAATATCTTAAATAATATGTTAAAGATAATAAAAGGTATTATCAATCTTTTAAAAGCTTTTATTGGTTCATCAGGACCTATTTTTGAGAAATACCCTGCAACGAAAAAGAATATTGGTAAATGAATTATATATATGAAATCATGTAAAAACTCAACAGAGCGATGACCAGTTAAAAAAAGCATATGTCCTAAAACAATTAAAAATATTCCTATTCCTTTTAAGTTATCCTATTTATTAATACGCTGATTTTTTATCATATTATAATCACACTTCCACTATTATTATTGTGTTTATTTAATATTATATAAATATTTTAGGGTTTTAGATTGACTTTTGTTAATTTTTTATTATTTGAGTGTTTTTTTTGATAATTCGGCGATTATACATTTATTAATTCCACTCAAAACCTCAGTTTCAATATAATTAATATGCAGTAGCCAATATTTGTAAAAGTAAAATAGTTCCATACACCACTTGAAAAAGCCGAGAAATAATGATTTAAAAAAATAGAAGTGGGAAAAATATATTTCCCTTTTAATTTAAAGTTTTCTTCTCGCTGCAACGCACATTGAAACTAATGCCAATAAGACCGGCAATATAGGGTTTCCTGTTGCATGACTGTCAGTTTTTGAAGTTGATTTTTGCATTTCCTTATTGATTGTAATTGCATCATCTTCCTCATCTTGATTGTCATCTGCATGATTTTCATCATCCTGATTGTCATCATCACTGTCAGTTATTTCAACTGTTGCTTCAGCTTCATTGTTAGCAGTGTTGTAGTCATCCTCATTTGAGCTTACAGTAACAGTATTGGTGAATTTACCTGCTTTAACAGCTTCGGAGGTAATTTCCAATGTCACTGTCTCATTGACTGCCAATTCACCAATGTTCCAAATTCCAGTTTCCGGATCGAATTCTCCTTTGCTTGCGGATTGTGAAATATAGCTTAATGCGTTTGGCAATTTGTCTGTAGCCTTGACACCGGTTGCATTAATGTACATATTTAACATTACATTCTTTGCTAATCCATTTGTTTTTGAATTCAGCATGGATTTCAGTCAAATGGCAAAATTCGGAGTATTTTTAGTTCCTTTCTTTTTCACATTATACAATGGAGAGAGTGGATCAAAAGCAGAAATACATAAATGGTTTTTCTATGTATTCTATCCGGCACATTTGCTGGTCATAGGATTAATCAGATTGTGCCTACTCAACTTTTAATGTTGAGATGAATTCGACCATTTGATTGGTTGTTGAATAATTGGTGGTGATTGAAAGAAGAATTTTAATTGATTGCGAAATGCAAAATTCAATTAAAATTCAAAACATTTATTTTTTACAATTAAAAATTTATTTTTTTTGACTAATCTCTCCGAGAGATTAGTTACTCCATTTTCTTTGAAGGTCCTTATCGTTGAAAACGGTTTTTTCTGCGCATTCATCATATTGACTTACGTCACTGATGCCCATTTCAAAGAATCTCAGGCACATGTCCTTGCTTTTTACATAGTTGTCACAGTTTTCATGTATATTGGTCATTAATATCACCATTGATTTAAATTAAGTTTTCACCAATTTCTCTAGCTTTTTGAAGCTGTTCTTCCTTATCATTGATTGCACCTGGAACATTGTTGTCATCCAAATTGATGATGTCCCTGGTCTTAAATCCTAATACCTCAAACGCTGCCATTTGAGTATTCAGGGAACCTTCAAATGCTTCTAAAGGAACGGCACCGTGGGTTGCAATTATTGAAACTTTCTTGTTTGAGAACAATTCACTGAATTTAGGGTTCATGAAATAAGAGTATAATCTGTCTATAACGAGTTTAGCCTGAGCGTTAACGTCACAGAAGTAGATTGGGCTTGCAAGGATGATTCCGTCAGCCTCTTCAATTTTTTGATAGATGTCCTGCATGTCATCATTTAAGGCACATTCTGAGTCATGCTCCTTACAGTAGTTGTCACCTTGACATGGGGTGATTGTTAATTTGTTAACATCCACAATTTCAGTTTCAGCTCCTTTTGAGGAAGCGCCATCCAATGCAGCTTCCAAAGCTATTCTTACATTACTTGCTCCTCTTGGGCTTGTATTAATTCCTAAAACTTTCATAATAATATCTCCAAAATTATAATAATATATATTGCAGTTTTAAATATTTAAATTTTGTAAATGGTGAATCAGTTTATTCATCACCTGATACGGATTCGATGTCGGTTGCCTCAAGTTTCATTATGACCGGCCTTAATCCGTCATTGCATGAAACGATTGCAACTCCGGGAGTCTTGATCCAGTCTGAATAATACCAGACTTCCTGTGCACCATGGGCAAGGGCAAAAACATACTGGTATATTGCCTTCCATGCTTCATCGCAAAAATTTTCAGGCTTTGAATAGTCGGCGTAATATACTTCACCCTCCTTCATCAAAGGGCATGTGGAGAGTCCATCAACGCCATATTCGCGTGCAAGATCTTCCTGCAGGGTTGTCTTGAGTATGGTAATTTTTACTTTTTTCATGATGATATATTTGTCAGGATTATATGATAATGGTAATGGTTGACATTTCAATGAACTTGAATCACTATTTAACAATTTTATTTTTAAAGTATCGATTTTAAATTTGTTATTTTTATTTTATTTTAATTTAAAATCATTATTTTTTATTTTAAAGTTGCAAGTGGGCACTTACATTCGAAAAACTTTATATATGGCTTTATTCATATAATTACTTGTGCAAAGAAGTGTTATTTCAAATAACATGGCACAATTAATATTTACAGGTGATTATCATGGATCTTTCAAAAAAAATATTTGCAATACTAGCAATTTTTTGTGTACTTGCATCTGCAGGTGCAGTTTGTGCAACAGATAACTTCGGTTATGCGGACGATATGGGCGGATATATAGGAAGCGACTACTCTGACAATGTTGGATATGCTGCTGATGATAGCGGATATGCAGTAAACAACTATCAGGACGATACCGGATATGCAGCTGATGATAGCGGATATGCAGGAAGCAACTATCAGGACGATACCGGATATGCAGCTGATGATAGTGGATATGCAGGAAGCCAATACAATGAAACTTTAGAAAATGCAACTGCAAACGCTGCTGGAGAACCTACAAATGCAACCAACACAACTGCCCAAGCTGCAGGAGAACCAGTAAACGAAACCAATGCAACTGCAGGAACAACCCATACAATGTTAGCTACAGGTAATCCAATTTTAATATTACTTGCAGTTATTGCTGTATTAGGCGGTTATGCAGCATTCAAAAGAAAATAATTAATTACATAAAGCTGAATTATCTTACTTCCGCTTTAACTCTATTTTTTTACAATATCTATAAATTAATTAAAGGATAAAGTGATTATTATGAATTTTATTACAACATTTAAAGACGTGTTAATTGAGGCATTGAAAGAACACAAAAAGATGATCATAATCCTTTACGCAGTGTTTATAATATTATTTATCGGATCATGGCTATTTGTTTCAGATTCGGCAAGTTCAACATTTCAAAACATTCAAAACATGTCTGCCGCAACACCCTCTCCGGTTGTTAGTGATCTAAGCCCGCTTGATCTTTTCATTCATAATGGAGTTGGGGGATTTATCTATTATCTGGGATCAATATTCTTTGCAATTCCTGCAATTGTACAGGTCATATACAATGGATTAAATCTTGGTGCAGTTGGACCGGTACTCGAAGCGGTGCATGCCGGTGGAGGACTCCAGTATATTATATATCTTATTCCCCATGGAATATTTGAAATAACCGGAACCATCCTTCAGTCAGCAGCCGGAATCCTTCTGTTCAAATTCATATGGGTATTTTTGAAAAACATTGCAATCAAAGACAACGGAAAAAGACTCTCAGTACGCCAATCCTTTGAGAAGAATAAGAAGGTGTTGATTCAAAGTGTTGCAATTATAATTTTTGCAACAATACTCATGGCGATTGCAGCTCCAATTGAGGCATATTTCTCAGTTCCGTTTTCAGATTGGATATTTGGACTTTGATTGGGTTTTAACCCAATTTTTCTATTTTTTCTAAATATTAGAAAATTTTTCTTCCACCTAAACTTTTAACTATTATTATATAGAAATATATGTATTAAAAGCTAATTAAATAGGCAAATGGTTCAAATGTTTAGGGACTTGTTCAGGGACAAAAGGTTTATATTCATATTCACATTCATTGTGGAATGCATATTGTATTATCTGTTTGAATATACATATTTCACTGGTGAATACCTGCTTGTGGATATTGGATTTGCTCCAGTTGCCGGATTGATGTTTGGCCCTGTTGGCGCTTTGGGAGTTGCCTGCGCATCATTCATATGTGAAATCATACAGCAGATGGATGTGTTTGGAGCCTTTATGGATTCATTTATCATGGTTTTTATGGGAGTTTTTGCATATAAACTATGGTATACCATGTTTGACAGGACAAAAATGGATATTCCAAGGTTCAATTCAATTTACAATCTGGCCAAATTCCTAACTTTAATGTTTATTGTTTCAATCGTTTATTTGGCATTACTTGAAGTTTCATATGATACTTATGCAAATTTTGCCTCAGTTTATCCCTACCATTCCAATTTGGACAGGTTTGCATATTTTTTAAATCACTTCACTTTCTCAATCCTATTGGGGCTGCTTTTAATAAGCGGATTTAACACCCTTAGGATTCCTCTGCAAACCCCTAAAAGATGGATTACAAAAATAAAAATTGACTACAAATATTTTGCAATAGCTTTTGTGATACTGACCGGAATTTTCTATATGAATGTATTCACCATATTGGAAAATACTCTTGTGAATGAGTTCTCTTTTATCCTGATGATAATCATCACCTTATTATTCGTTTTAAATACGCGTGACTTTAATGTTTCATACAAGGACAAGAATTATTCAATTATCGAACAGGTCATATTGATCTTTATGGCTGTAATGGCCATTGCACTGTTCTTTTTTGTCGACTTTTTTGACTTGGTTCCTCAAATGATATGGGGAAATGCAGATGCTTCATTTAGGTTATTATGTATCATTGCCGTTTTAACAATTATGATATTGGTATTTTCAATAATACACATTCATTATGTTCAAAATATCATAACAGATCCCATCTATGGACTGATTAATTCTACAAAAAGATATGGTGAAACTAGAGAGATTGAAAATTTGGACAGTAATTTGTACCGTCGTTCACAGGACGATGATGAGGTTGGAGTGCTTGTAAAATCATATTACACATTAACTGCCAATATTAAAGACCATTTAAATAGGATACAAAAGGCAACCGCAGAAACTGAAAGATTTGAAACAGAATTTAATGTAGCCAGCAATATCCAGTCAAACATGCTTCCAAAGAATTTTGATGAATTTTCAGCTGAAAGACCATTTGAAATATATGCGTACATGAATCCCGCAAAGGAAGTTGGAGGAGACTTTTATGACTTTTTTGACAATGGTGAGAACAACATCACTTTCGTCATTGGAGATGTAAGCGGCAAGGGAATCCCTGCAACACTGTTTATGGTAAAGACAATGCATCTAATCAGAAATCATACCCGCTTTGACGATGATTTGGCCGAAGTTATGGAGAATGTCAACGATCTGTTATGTCAAAGAAACGATGAGGAGCTTTTTGTAACAATCTGGATTGGAAGACTGGACCTTGAGAGCGGTAAATTGTCATATGTCAATGCAGGTCATAACCCTCCTTTGATTCGCCAGAAAAAAGGGGATTTCGAATATATGCAAGGCAGTCCTGATTTGGTGAGCGGGGCAATTGAAGGCATTGCCTATAATGTAGGTGAAATCAAATTGAATCCTGGTGATATGGTATTTTTATACACCGATGGAGTTACTGAAGCCAATTATGATTATAATGGATTTTATGGGGAAGACCGCCTTAGGGATGGTGTCAATAAACTTAAAAATCAAAAGCTGTCTGAAATTATCGGTGAAATTAAACGTGACATTGATGAATTCTGCAACAACCCGGACCAGTTCGATGACATGACCATGATTGCAATAAGGTATGATGGAGGAAATGAGGATGATTAGAAAAGAAATATTCATTTCAAGAAAGTTTATTGTTGCTTTATCAATGATAATCACTCTTGTGACCATCATTCTGGAAAATGCTGTGTTTGGGGGATATGTAATCTTTTATGAGTTTGGTTTTCTTCCTGTTTTAACCCTGATTTTGGGTCCATATGGAGCGGTCGGTTTTATTCTCATTGAAATACCTTATTGGATAATCTCATTAGGGGAAACTAATATAACTGGAATGTTAATAAATGTTGTGCTAATTATAATTATAGGAATACTTCCCTGGAAACTATGGTACTCCATATATCCAAAACAACCTGTAGAAGTTCTCAATATCAACAGATTGGCCAACTTTGTTAAACTTGCAATCATTTTGGCAGTTTTCATATTACAGTACATTTTCTTCTTTCAAACAAACCTCCAAATGTTTGCCAGTGCCACAGTATCATTGGAATATGGAAATATTGCAGCGGGAGTTATACTATTGTTAATTGGTATAATAATATGGAACAGATATGAACTTCCGTATTTTACTCCAAATACACAACTGAAAAGAATAATGCCTGATTATATATATGACATATTTCTTTTAATTGCATTGATTATAGAAGCGGGTGCTCTTTTATCATTTTATCACAACAATACCCATTTAAGTTTTGTAGTATTGCTGATAATTGTCATATTCCTATTTAAACCATACGATGAGGAGGTCTTCAAATTAAACAAGACCTCAAAACTAAATATCTTCTCAAAGGTAACTATCTCAATATTTGCAGTAATGGTAATAATTTCTGCAATATTATCCACCATATCTGTCATCGCCATGATGGGTGGTATAGACCTTGGGTTATTTGTTTTTGAATTTCTGGAATCTTTTTTAAGACTATTATTGATATTTATCCTTCTACTAATAATATACATGATGTTTTTGGAAAAAAGAGTAGTAAAACCTATTCAACAATTGTCCAGATATCTGTCAAGTGACATTAGTAATCTAAAAAATAATAAGGATCTAAATGATTATTTAAAAAATATCAAAGGTAACAATGAAGTCAAGTCATTGTCTGAATCCTTGGTTAATATGGAAAATGAACTGTATGATTACAGTCAAAATTTAATCCAATTAACAAAAGAAACCGAAAGATTTGAAACCGAACTGAATCTGGCTCATGAGATTCAAAATTCAATGATACCTACCGATTTTGATGAGTTCTCTAAAGACAAAAATATTTCCCTATGGGGATCCATGAAAGCTGCCCGTGAAGTGGGAGGGGACTTTTATGACTATTTTGAAATAGATGATGAGAATATCGGTTTTGTCATTGGAGATGTGAGCGGCAAGGGAGTTACGGCCGCACTAATTATGGTAAAGGCCATGACCTCAATTCAGGACTTTTCAAATGAGTATGATGACCTCTCAGAAGCGTTTTTCAGAATAAACAATGAGCTTTGCAAAGGCAATGTGGAGGAGCTTTTTGTTACCTGCTGGCTCGGTAAACTCAACATAAAAACAGGAGAACTTTCCTATGTCAATGCAGGCCATAATTCTCCATTGATTAAGCAGGGAAATGATGGGTTCAAATATCTGGATACAGAACACGGACTAGTGCTGGCAGTAATGGAGGACATGCCTTATGAAAAACATACCATACAGTTGAAGCCTGGAGATTCATTGTTCCTATACACAGACGGAGTTACCGAAGCAAACATTGACTATAATGGATTTTATGGTGAGGAAAGGCTTGAAAACATTTTGAATAGTCATAAGGATGATGATTTGGACAATATCATTAAATCAATTGATGAGGACATCAACGATTTCTACAATGGTGGAGACCTGTTTGACGATACGACAATGTTTGTCATCAGGTTTGGAAAGCAAAATTAGAAAAAATATAATTATAGAAAAAGATTATTCATCTTTTTCATCTTCATTTTTAGCTGTAAAGTCAATGAATTTTTCTTCTTCTCTTGTATCTTTCATTTTCAATGTCTTTTGAACATCCATTGCCAGTGCATCACAATCAGCCTTGATTGCATTTAAATGGAGAAGTATCCTTTCCTTTTCCTCGTTGATTCTTTCGATGTTGGTGTATGGGTAGATGCATTCCTTGAGCATTTCATATTCGATGGTTGTGTATGGATATTCGTTTAGCTGTCTGCACACGTTTTTAAGGATTTCACCTAAAAACTTGTTCATTTCAACTTTTACCTGGTCCCTTATCATTTTGTCGGAGTCGAGATTTTCTCTCATGAGACGGTAGACCTCATTTTTGGCAAACGGCAATTTTTCTTTTTCAGTATTGTTTTTAACTTTCATATCTTCAGACATTATATATACCTCTTTGATGGTTGGACACTTTTTTTAAAAAAAATAGAACTACATGTGTCTAATATAATATCTGTTTTAGGTTATATTTAAATGTATTGATTAAATTAAATATACGATTATTTATTCTACTACTTATTGATTTAAACTATAAAATAAAATATCCTAAAATTAATTATTCTAATAGTTCATGTTTTGTCTTGAGGAAGGTTATATTCACCAAAATGCGAAATGTCTTGATAATTTTAAATAATTTAGGAGACAAAATAAATTCAATTAAAACATTAAGACTGAATAACTATGCAGGCAAAAACACTAGACACAAAAACTCGTAACTTGATACTTCTTCTATTCTTAATTGGAGCATTCATGGGCTCCCTTGACACTGGAATCATCGGTCCGGTCCTTCCGTCAATAGAACACACTTTCCATATTACAAGCAGGGAATCCAGTTGGATATTCACACTTTTCGTAATATTTTTCATGATCGGTTCTCCGATAATGGCGAAATTTTCAGACTTCTACGGAAGAAAATGGATTTTCATTGGCGATGTGATACTATTTGGCCTGGGGTCCTGCATGATTGCATTTTCAACAGGTATCGAATGGATATTTTTTGGAAGGATAATACAGGGAATAGGTTCTGGAGGAATATTTCCTGTAGGTGCAGCATTCATAGGAGACCATTTTCCTATTGAAGAAAGGGGAAAGGCATTGGGAATTCTTGGAAGCGTATTTGGAATATCCGCTTTGGGAGGTCCGCTGGTTGGAGCGGCTCTCATTCCCTACGGATGGCAATGGTGCTTTACCATCAACATTCCAATTGCAATATTTCTGATAGTATATGCATATTACATTCTTCCCGACTCTCAGAACAACCGAAAGTTAAAAATTGATTATTTGGGCATTGCCGTTTTGACATTGCTGTCAGTATTTCTGGCATACGGGCTCAATCAGATCGATTCAAGTAATTTCATTAGCAGTCTGCTGTCAGTTAAAGTGGCACCCTTCCTGATAATGTTTATAGTTTTAATACCGATATTTGTTAGAATAGAAAAAAACGCCAAGGACTCCATTGTGGCACTGCATCTTTTGAAAAATAGAGAAATGGCCATTGCATGCATGGAAACACTGACATACGGTCTTGTATATTCAGCGGTGATTTTCATACCTTCACTTGTGATTCTTTCAATGGGTTTCAATGACCAGATGGCCAGTCTGCTTCTGATACCGATATTGGGTTCAAATGCATTTGCAGCACCTATACTTGGAAGGATACTGGACTCTGTAGGGTCACGTAAAATCATGATTGCCGGAACTGTAATGCTTGCAGTAGGATTGATAATAATCTCAATATATCCTAATCATTTGATTCTGTTTGTAATTTCAAGCTTTTTGGTTGGAATAGGCCTTGCAACAATAATCGGTGCACCTTTGAGATATATCGTGTTGTGTGAAACCCGGCCATTTGAAAGGGGCGCCGGTCAGGCAATAGTAAACATGCTATCAAGTGTGGGACAGTTGATTGGCGGAGCCCTGATGGGTGGTATTATAGCATCATTTTCAGGAATACTTGGTTTCAAGGTCAGTCTTATCCTATCTGCCGTAGTTGCTTTCATAGGTTTCATGTTCTCCTTGAAGCTAAAAAACCGTGACGAACAGTTCCAGACCATGAAGGAAAATCAATAGCTACCAGTTGTCGAGTCCGTGAGATGTCATGTCGACATTGAGCGGGGTGAGGCTTGGTCTTTTTTCAACAAGAAGCGCATAACCGTCACTTCCGTCATCATAATCCTTCACCAAATCAGGTGTAATCATAATAAGGCCGTCACTGTCCTGACCGTCCTCCAGGGGATAGTTGAAAATCTTTTCTTTTTCCTTATCGGTTTCATCAATGACTTTCTTGTCAAGCATCTTGTGAGAAAGATGGGTGACCATCACCTCTTCTGATTCATAGTTTGACGGAACATTAAGATTGAATAAATCGACCCCTTCGGGAAATCCCTTTTCAATTATCTTGGATACAAGGTCATGCAAAACCTTTTTTGTAAGCTCAAAGTCATAATCGACATACCATTCACCGTTCTCATCCTGTTTGTATGATGTTTCAGGATCCATAAACAGTGAAACTGCAATTGCCGGAATGCCAATGCTGACGGCTTCAAGTGCGGCACAAACCGTACCTGATGATGTGATGTCGCTGCTGATGTTTACTCCCTGATTTATTCCGCTTATCACCAAATCGGGCTTGGCGTCCATCACGTAATTTGCACCGACAACAACGCTGTCGGCAGGACTTCCGGCAAGTGAATATGCAGGACTTCCATCCTCAAGCTCACATTCCTCAAGCTTCAGGTGCTTGAAGAGAGTAAGGCGGCGACCTACACTGCTGTTGTTTTCGTTTGGTGCCACAACGGTGACGTTTGCTATATCCTCAACGGCCTGTTTTGCCGCAAGTATTCCAGGTGCAAAAACACCGTCATCATTTGATATCAAAATGTTCATATTATCAAAACCTTTAAATCTTATCTCTGAAATCTTGTTTTAACCTTACAGATTGCCTGGGTCATTGTTCCCATAGGACAGTACACACACCATGACCTAGGCTTGAAGAGGACCATGGTCAAAAGTCCCAGTATTGTTGATGTAAGCATCACGCTGTAGAAACCGAATGCATACTGTGAAACCCATGGGGCAATAACATTTCCGTGATATGCCCAGTTCCATGGAACATTGAAAGTCCACAATAGTGTCACTGCCTGTGAAAGACCTTTTGTTCCTGCAAATACGAGATATGTATTCCACAGCATCACAAAAAACATTGCAAAGAAGAATATCAGAAATCCATAACGGAATGCCTTTGAATACATCCATTTTGGAGCGTCCCTTTTTCTGGAAAGACCTAAGCGTCCTCCGAGCAATCCCAAAAGCTGACCCCTGTCACAGTAGCGGTTGCAGAATCCCTTGTCTGTCTTGAATACTGCAAACAACAACGGAACTATAAAACAGATCATGCCCAGCCATGCAAATATTATGTTGAAAAATCCGAGGCTGAAATAAACGATTGTAAAAATCCACAGGTAGTCATACCAGTTTTTAAAGCGAACCTTATTGTCCCTTCTTGAAAATTCCCCTTCAATGATTGATGCGGGACATTCACGAACACATTTTCCGCATTCTATACATAAATCGGGATTTACATGTGCATACATCCCCTTTTTTATATCGATTGCATCCTTCGGACAAACTTTAATGCAGCATCCGCAAGAAACACATATATCCTCATTAACAACTGATTTCATAAACCTTCCTCACTTTTTAAAAATCGAACAGTGTCTTTTGCGTAATCTTTTTAATCTTCAAATCCTGATTTCCGTAGAACTTCTCATCCAGTTTCTGGTTAATCCTCAGATAATCCTTCTGATTCAGCATGTCCTTGAGACATCTGTAGCCTTCATATTTCGGCACGATTATCTTTTCAAAGTTGAATGAATCCCAAATAACATAGTAGGCTGAAATGATCCTGTTTTTACCGATTTTTTCTTCAAGCAAATTAAGATTGTCATGGGTGTTGCGGCTTATGGCAACATGGTTTTTCAAGTCGTCAATTTTCCATACCGGATTTAGGTTCATGCAGAAAATCTTCAGTACATGCTCCAGCATTTCCTTATAGTTATCCCTAATGAGGAAATGGTCAGCCATTATCTGGGTGTTGGATATGAATCTTTCATGGTCCCTGTCGTCAGTTGCCTTGTCTATATGTCTTTTGATATACTCAACAGGTATTTTGGCTCTCTTCTTTCTGTAGTTTTGCATATAGAAATCATTGAATTCATTGAAATAATAATAGTCTGTTAGATAATCTGCGAATATGTCCATTCTTCTTTTCTTGTTTTTATAGAAAACTCGGGATTTTGAAGATAGATGATAATCGTCGCCTAAAAGATTGTTCCTGAAAATCCTTTGCTCAATTTGGCTTCTTTTTCCGGAGGTCTTAAGGTGATGCTTTTTTAAAATCTTTTTTAGGGATTTGGTATTGTACTTTTTAAGTCGTTTTGAAAATTCGATCTTGTTAATCTTATTTAGTATAAACTTGTTTTCAATAAGAAACTTTTTTAGATAACTTTCAGATAAATCATATTCCCCAGAGACTCTTTTAATTGCACTGTCAATATCCGAATCGCACTTGAAAACCAGATAGATGAAATCGAAGGTAAACTGCATTTCAGATATATCATAGCCTTCAGGCACCTCTTCACGGTATTTGAGGGAAAATTTATCTTGACCGTTTTCATTAAACATTAATAATAATTTTATAAATGATAGTATTTTAACATTTAGGAATTTTTGAAAAAGAGATTATTTTTAATATGTATAACGATAAAATTTCATGTTAAAACTGTTGTGCTTGATGCATATGACATGACTCGCGGATTTAATAGTGGCAATGAATATCAAATAAAATTAATGGATGATAAAGGAAATGGCATTTCAAATAAATTGGTTAAATTTACTGTAGGACAAAATGAATATTATGCCATGGCAGATGGTGACGGTATGGCAATGCTCAAAGTCGGGTTGAATGTCGGTACATATAAGGTAGGCATCTCAACACCTCTCACAAACCAAAGCACTGCAAAAACATTAAAGATTGTAAAACGTGTCCAGAACACCAGAAACATGAACGTCTACTATAACAGCAACAAGAAATACACCGCAAAGATAATAGGCGATGACGGAAAGGCAGAAACTGCATCCAAAAGCGTTTCCGTATATATCAACAGCAAGAAATACACCTACAAGACAGACGAAAACCAACAAGAAGGGAATTGCAAAACTGACCCTCAAGAAAAACAAGTTCAGAAGGGAAAAAACACGGTAAAAATCAGTTATCTGAAGGATACAATAAAAACAAAAGTTAAAATTCTCTAGACATTTAGAGAATTATTTTTTTTCTTTTTTTAAAGTTTCAATAAGTCGTAAAGTTCAGGAATGACCTGTTCGAACTTCACTCCATAAGTATGAGTCTCATCACCCATTGTCCTTTCAATAGCCTTTTTGGTAAACTCCCCGGCAATCTTTGCGGCCTGGGACGGTGACTTGCCGACCATTACAGATCCAACAAATGCGGATGCAAAAACATCGCCTGTTCCATGTGACATGTAATCCACCTTGTCATTATAGACTATCTCGACTGTTGACTCTATTTTGTCAAGAATGATCATTCCCATTTCATGGTTTTTACTCTCATATCCCTTAAGAATCACATACCTTTTGGTGAAATCGGCAAGCTCATGTGCCATTTCCAGCATTTCCTCCTTTGAAAAGTGAGGTTTCCATGGCTTATGGAGTAAAAAGCATGCTTCTGTAGTGTTCGGTAGAATAAAATCCCCTAACTTGCAAAGCTCCCCCATCCTATCTGCAAACTCCTGGTCGAATACACTGTAAAATTCGCCGTTGTCTGCCATGGCGGGATCAACGAATACGAGTCCGTCGGACCTTAATCTTGAATCTATGATGTCTTTTATATAGCCTAGCTGTTCTGCAGAGGCGATAAAACCAGTATAAATTGCATCGAAATCAATTCCTTCCTTTTCCCAATGCCTTCTGATGGATGGTAAATCTTCTGTAAGGTCCCTTACTGTAAAATCAGTGAAACCTGACGTATGTGTTGAAAGGATTGCTGAAGGAAGAATTGCAGTTTCTATTCCGAATGCTGAAATCATAGGCAGTGCTACTGTAATTGAACATTGTCCAAAACATGAAATGTCCTGGATTGTGAGTATTTTTGTATCTTTCATAATATAACCTATTTAACTTAAATTACTTCAAAGCCCAAAAGCTTAATATGATTGGAGATCAAATCGGGATTGTCGTCAATCTCCTCGGACAGTTTTGTTGTAATGTATTTCTTGTTGTCGTCTGCAAAAACGGTAGCCATCTTTAAATCGTCACTGTCCATCAGGACTGCCGCAAGGAAGTTCGCTCCGCTTGAAATTCCGATTCCCAAACCGAATTCCTTGGCTATCCTTTTTGACATGTTGATTGCATCACAGTCCTCAATAAGGACAATGTCATCTATCAAATCCTCATCAACAATGCCCGGAATAAAGTCATCGCCTATTCCCTCAATCATGTGGCTTCCCTCTTCCATGCCCATCTTAAGGATGGAGAGTGTGGACGGTTCAAGAGCAAAGACCTTTGAGGATGGGTCATTGTCTTTTAATCTTCTTCCGATACCTATCAGTGTTCCTCCGGTACCTATGCCTGAGACGAATGCGTTCACATCAGGAACCGCCTCGATTATTTCATTTCCGGTGGTGAGGTATTGCGCTTCGGGATTGTATTTATTGTCAAACTGAAGCGGTCTGAATGCGTCATGTTCAATTGCAAACTCCTCGGCAAGCTCCAGTGCCCTTTTAAATCCGCCTTCCTCTTTTGAGACAAGATGCACATGTGCACCGTACATCTCTATAAGGTTTCTTCTTTCCAGAGAAACCCAGTCCGGCATGAATATATGGACATCATGGCCGAAGAGTGTGCCGATTGCACTGAATGCGATTCCGGTATTTCCGCTTGTAACCTCCACGATAGGCTGCCCGTCAGTTAAGATTCCTTCTTCACGTGATTTTTTGATAATGTAATATGCAATCCTATCTTTAATGCTTCCGGTGTAATTGTAGTATTCAAGTTTAGTGTAAATGCTACTTACTTTACCTTCATATTCGTAATTAATCCTTATCATTGGTGTGTTACCAATCAACTTTTCAATATTCATAAGATTTCCAACCAATTAAATATGTATAATATTTGTATCTTGGCTATAAAAAACTTTTTTAAAAATAGTTAAAAATGAGAAAATGAGAAAAAATATTGTGAAGTGCAAAACACTTCAAACATTAAAATTTATAAAAAAAGAGCTATTGGTTCTGCTGTTCCATTTGAATAATGTCATCAATGGTCATGCGTTCCCATAATGAAGCAATGATTACATTAGGATTAGGACCGTGAATTTTGTTATAGTTATCTATTAAATGTTGAGTTTTATAAGATTGCCTTAAGTGATTCAAACAGCAGGTATAGCGCACCCATAATGACAAGTCCGGCAAAGATTTTCGGCACATATTTTGTCCTGGAAATAAGTCTTTCAAGATTTATTCTTGAAATGAAATAGCTTAAAACAAGCAATGTCAGGGCAAAGCCTAAGGAATAGATTATTATATTTAAAACAGCATATGCCGGATCATTTGAACTGATCAGCAATGTGATTAATGATATCAGGTATCCGCTGTAGCATGGTGCCCATGCAACTGAAGTCAAAACGCCCATCATGTATGAGGAGGTGTTCTTATTGGGATTTATTGTTTTAAATGTGAATTGGTAGTCAAAAAGCATCAATATGCCTATTATGAGCAATATGAATGCAGATATAATCCTTATCGGAGTGATGTATGCGTATAGGATTGATGTGAAAAATCCGGTAAGGAATATGATTACTATGAAGATGGTGAGAAGTCCGCCAATGAAGGAAAACAGTTCCCTTTTGGATTTGGATTTGAGGCTGACGCTTACAAAAATAGGTAGAATAGGAAGAATGCAGGGAGACAATATTGATATTACCCCTGTTGTAAAAGAGATTAAGGGAAGAACTTCCATTTAAATCTCCTTAAGAGTTTTCATGAACTCGTCACCCGGAACATATCCGTCAACCCTTTGAATTTCAGTGCTGTTGGAATCCAAAAAGACTACGGTAGGTGTTCCGACAACCCTTAACTGTCCTGCAAGTTGAGGATATTTGTTTATGTCAATGTTTGTAAAGACAAAGCGGTCATTCAGCTCCTTTTGCACATCCCTGTTTGAGAGAACATCTGACTTGAACAAGTCACAGTAATAGCAGCTGTCCTGTTCGAAGTATATGCACAGGGTCTTGTTTTGAAGCTTACACTCATCCAGTGCCTGGGTGATGTTTGAAGTTGAATTGAGTCCGTCAACGATCTGGTTTGCATCTATGCTTGAAACTGCGGATATGGACACGGCAGCAATCAGCACAATAAGAAAAATCGCATATTTTTTCATGTTATCACCAACGATTGTTTAAAGTTTATATCAATAGACATATAAATATTCATCTTTTTAATCGAAATTCAAATTGTCAACAGCTGATATCAGCTCCTGCATGTGTGAGTCCTTGACGTTCTGCGGTGCAAAGCTGTACTCCTCAAAGTAGAATGCTGGAACCCCGTTTTCATTAAGAGGTATTGTAAGATACGGACCGCTGGTTGTTGACTCGGGTGCGTAGTAGGTTATGTTTTCGCAGTTACTTTCCACTTCACTTGCATATTTCACACCCATACCCTCCTTGACCGGGCTGAAGACAAATGTCCTGTATTCATATGCCCCAATGTTGGAATGTACATCAACGGCAAGCTCATAGTCTCCCTCAAGGATTTCCGGATAAACATACTTGTGCGCAAGGTTCTGTCCGTTCTGCCTTCCCGGATTATTATCATCGTCATAACCTTCACCGTAATGGCCCACGCCCTCGGTTACATTGATGATATATAAGTCATAGCAGTGTTTGAGGTCTGTCATGTTTGGAAGTAGCTTTATCATTGTCTCATGGGTTTCATGCTCCAGAGGATGCAAGCCCACCACATATGCTATTCTTTTTCCGTTTGGATTTCCGATGTTTTTTATGACCTCAACGGTTCCGGGCTCATCGCTGGAGTTTGAAAGGGTTACATGATAAGGTGAGGAGGTATTGACCTTGACCTCATCATTTTTAATTAATGCCTTGTCTATTATGAGCATGCTGACAATCACGATGAATATCAGAAGTGCCGCAATTATTATATAATCCCTTTTTATCATTACAGATCATAATGGATATTGTGAAGCTTGTATAAACATACGGAACTGCTTGAAGGGAATGCGTAAATCATGTAGTCAAGCTCTTCAAGTGTGATTTTCTTGTTTATGATGAAAGCGAACATGTTTGCAACGTTTTCCGCATCGGCCGCATATATCTCTGCACCGACAATCTGGAGATCCTTGTCGACTATGACCTTTGCCTCTGCGGTGGTGTCGTTTTTAAGCTCCAGGGAGTATGAGTTTCCATATCGTATCTGATGGACATCATACTCATCGCTTTTTTCTGCAACATATGCAGGCACACCCACTGTGGCTATTCTTGGAATTGTGTATGCAACCGCAGGCACCACAGGATAGGTGATTTCATCAGCTTCCCCCAAAAGCTCCTTTGCGAGATATTTGGAATGGTGTATTGCAACGGTTACAAGCTTGGCTATTCCTGTATCGGCAACATCTCCTGAGGCATAAATGTTAGGCACATCTGTCTGGAGGTGTCCGTTAACCTTTATTCCGCTTCTTGTGCTTGTAAGGCCAACGTTTTCAAGACCTATTCCTTCAACGTTTGCCTCCCTTCCCATTGCGGCGACGACATAGTCGCCGGTGAGGCTCAAGCCGCTTTCACACTCCACTGTAAATCCGTTTTCATATGCCCTGTTGTCAACCTTGGCGTCGGGATCCCTCAGTTCGGAATCGGTGTTCATTGCATTTTCAAAATTGTTTATCTTTTCTAAAGGATTATCGATTTCAACATTATTTATGACCTGTTTTACGGTCTGGTTGAAGTGGAAACGGATATTTTTTTCTTTTAGGATTTCAATTACCTTCTGGACATACGGCTGGTGGAAGTACTTGAGTGCCATGTCTCCCCTGATTATGACATCCGCCTCAAGACCGGCTTCTGCAAGAATTGATGCAAACTCCATGCCCACAAATCCTGCACCGATGATTATTGCATGTTTCGGCAAATGGTCAATGTCCAAAAAGTCGGTGCTGTCATGGAGATACTCCTTACCTGGGATGTCTGGTATTACAGGCTTCAGGCCGGTACATATTACAATCTTATCTGTTGTAAACCTTTCAGAGCCCACCTCAACGGTATGCTCATCGATGATTACTCCCTTGCCATGGGCCACATCAAGGTCATATTCCCTGAACTTGCCGTCCAGAAACGGCGCCATGTTTGCGATTCTTTTACGCTTGAACTCCATCAGTGCATTCCAGTCAACCTCAAATTCACTGCCCTTTCCGACACCCTCAAAGTTGTCCGCCAATGCCTTGATTTCATATGGTGCATCCAGAAGGGCCTTTGTATTGCAGCCCCTGTTTGCACAGGTTCCACCGTATAGGTTTTCTTCAACTATCAACACCTTAAGGCCGGCTTTTCTTAAAAATCGGCCCCCTTGCCATGCGGCATTTCCACTTCCAATATAAATGACATCATAATCCATAATAATCACTGAATATTAATTTGTTAAAAATTATATATAAAATATAATCAAAATTTATAATCAATGATATGTTGAGTTGATGGAGACATGCAGGAGAGATTGGACAAACATTTGGTAACAGAAGGTTTCATATCAAGCAGAACCAAGGCAAAGGAACTGATAAAGTCAGGAAACGTTAAAATCAATGACAGAGTTGTTACCAAATCCAGCTATAAGGTCAAGGCCAACGATGAAATTGAAATCATTGATACAGACTATCTCAAGTATGTTTCAAGGGCAGGGCTTAAACTGGACGGTGCCATTGACTCATTCAATATTGACTTTGAAGGAAAAAGCGTGATGGATATCGGATCATCAACCGGAGGATTCACCGACTGCTCACTAAAGCACGGTGCTAAAAGGGTTGTTGCCATTGATGTTGGAACCGACCTGATGGCACAGGCTCTAAGAGATGACGAGAGGGTAGAACTCCATGAGCAGATGAACTTCAAGGATGCCCCTTCACGCTTGTTTGATGGAATCGACATTATCGTATCCGACGTGTCCTTCATCTCCCTAAAGCACATCATCGACCGAATATCCCTTGAAGATGATGACTTTGAACTTGTGTTTCTCATAAAGCCGCAGTTTGAATGCGGAAAGGAAATCGCCCACAAATTCAAGGGTGTAATAACAGACATGAGCGTTCATGAGGATGTTATATGTGACATAAGGGATTACTTCAGGACAAAGGAATATACAATGATTGATTTGGACGTATCCGGAATGCCCGGCAAAAGCGGAAACATAGAATATGTAAGCCACTTTAAAAGAAACGCTGAAGAGATTGAAATTGATATATCCCAAATCGTTAAGAAAGGTGAGGAAATTGAAACGCAACACTAAAATCGGACTGATTGTTGTTTTGGCAATAGTAATCGGATCCATTGTCATATTTGAAACCGTACACTACAATAATATTGAATACACCACCCTGGGAAATACAAGCATAGGCACTGTTGAGGTGGGAATTTCAGGAAATGAAAATGCAACAAAGGCAATTGCACTGATTACAGGCATACATCCAAGGGAAACATTATCAATCGAGCCTGAAATAGAAGCGGCAAGGCAGTTCGGAAACGATGACGTTAAAATCATACACTACAAGGTAACCGTTACTGAAAATCCCGAAAACTATGCTGAGGGAAGGGCCAACGGTGAAAGCCTGGTACATAACTATGTAAACCCCCATGTAACTGAGTCCGATGCAGATGCGGTTGTAATTAGCCATTCACACAATCCGGATTACGGGGACTGGTTCTATCTGGCCACACCCGAAATGGACAATGCATCAGTTGACATTGCAAAAAAGATAAGCGCAAGCAGCGATTTCAACTACTATCCTGTTACAGGAAACGAGACATACAAGTCAACCTCCGCAGTTCTTGTCTCAAAGCCTATCGCACAGGCAGGATATCCGACATTCGTATATGAGATTCCAGAAGACATCTCAGAAGGAACATCCACAGGAAAGACTAAGGAACTATTTGACCTAATAAGCAGATACGTTGATTAAAATGAAGGACTATCTAAACATTGACGGCACAGGACAGGCAACATTCAAGGTTTCAGACACACCGAAGATTGATCATCTAATCAGGGAAAGGAAATACGATGAGGCACTCTCTGAAATCAATCAGCTATTGAAAACAGACCATACAAGCGACAATCTGAACCTCAAGGGCACAATACTGGATAAGATGTCAGAGTTTGACAAGGCAATCGCTGCCTTTGATGAGGCATTGGAGATTACCCGAAGTAATGAAATTCTAAAAAACAAGGCAGAGGCCTATTACAACTGGGCAAAGGTAACATTCTTCCCGGCCGAAGACTATGAAAAGGCAATCACCTTAATAGACTCAGGAATCGAAACATTGCCTGAAGGTGAAGACGCCTCTGAATACTATTTTTTAAAGGCTGAAATCTTTGAGGGAATGAATGAACTTGTTGAAGCCCACAAATACTATCTGAAGGCATACAAGGAATTTGACAAGCTTGATGAATTTCAAAAACAGATCGATTATCTTAAAAGCACAAATGACACCCTCATAAATATTGTAGGATGCGATTTCTATAATTATGTTCCAAAAAGCGGAGACATCCTAAGCCTCATCAAGGATGAGGAAAACGAGCATGATCCCGATGCCGTTGCCGTTGTCATTGGCGGTGATGTAAAAGGATATGTTGCAAACAGCTCATATACCCTGATTGACGAGGTTAAAAGCGCAAGCGTCATAAAAAACATGATCGGTGATGAGCAGAAGGCCGAGATACTGTTTGTGTATCTTGGTGAATATGTAATTGCAAAATTAATTAAATAACAGCAGAATTGCTGTTATTCTGTTTTTTCTATTTTTAATGGTTTGAATTTGTTCAGGTCGTTGAACTCTTCCAAATACTTTTGACATGCACTGATTTTGGAATTTTGAAGTTCATCAAAGGAGCATTCCACAAGATATTTGTCCCCTTTAATTTCAAGGATTTCCAAAACGCCGACTTTATCTTCCAGCTTGTTAGTGTACTGTGCGAAGGTTCCGTTGACTGTAACCTTATAGTCGTCCCTGTTTTCAAACTTGTCATCATAGTCGATGAATTCGGAATATGAATCCATTCTCATTTCAAAGTCATCATGAGTGAATGTCACAGGATCCCTATCGAAATCCAAAGGAGCATTATAGTCGGTTATGCCTTCTGCTGAGACGATTCCCATTGCGAATGTCAAGAGTATCAGTGATGCGAACATTATTTTTAACTTGGAATTCATTTAATCACCAATTAATAGTATTATGAAATGATTTAATATAGTTTTACCTTTTGATGCTTGTTCCATCGAAGGTTAATTTCCGCACTTGAAGCCTTTCTGGTTTCAAGGGGGTTGTTGAGCTTATAGTTAATATCCCTCATGATGTAAAAGGTCTGATAAATCCCAACATTCAGATGGATTTTCATAATATCACTCCAATAGTTTATTTTAATACAGACATGCAGCAATATCATCAGCACAATATTATCTTTCCTGACCATAGTTGCTGGAACCTGAATTGTTTATTTTCAATATTTAGTATCATATTCATCTTATTTAAGCTTAATCCAATTGTAGTGACTCTAAAATATTGTATTCACTTTGAAAAATTGCTTTCATTGAAACATAGTATATAAAACTATCGGCTCTCAAAATAAGGAAATATTTAAACTTTGCAGAAAAACTTAATTGTTTTATTATTAACTGTTTCATAGGAAACATTTATATTTTTATCACAACATATTAAATATCAGGTGATAATATGAAAAGCCATCAGGCAATCATGGACAGCTCACCCATAATAGCATGGATTCACAACATCTCGCTCAATCAGCAAAAATATATGAAAAGAAAATTCAAAGACCTTGATTTGGGCCATGACGTGAGATATATCATGTATATCTATGACAACCCCAACTGCTCACAGGAGGATTTGGTAAACATGTTCTGCCAGAGCAAGGGAAATATAGCAAAGGTTTTAAGAAAACTCGAGGATGGGGGATTCATCAAAAGGGAAGTTGATCCTGAAAACAGACGAAAATACAAATTGAATACAACCGAAAAGGGACGCCAGCTGGTTCCAAAATACAGAGAATTATCAAAAAACTGGGAACTTGAAGTCGGCATCGGAGAGGATGAACTGGAACTTAAAAATAGAATAAGGGAAATTGCAATTAATGGAATGAAGCTAACTGAAAATAATGAGGGATAAAAATGAAGTTAAATCTTGAGACAACAGTAGTATTCGTATCGTTCATAACATCATTTTTTGCGGTCTTTCTGTCAAACGGGATAATCATAGGTGTTCCGGCAATAGCACAGGACTTTGCAATGAATAATGTTATACAGAATTGGGTACCGACAATATTTTTCCTTGTCGTTGCGGTGTTCACCGTTCCGGCAGGACAGATTTCAGGAAAATTCGGAGTAAAAAAATCACTGCTTGCGGGAATTATGGTATTTCTGATAGGTTCAATCGGCGCATGCCTGTCATTTTCAACCGAATCATTTCTGGTTTTCAGAATAATGCAGGGTGCGGGAGTCGCATTTCTGAATGTATCCGCAATGGCCATGGTTGTGCATGCGGTTTCACCGAAAAACAGAGGAAAGGCATTGGGTTTTACAGTTACAGGAGTATATCTTGCGACATCACTTTCACCTGTATATGCGGATTTCTGGTGCATAACCTCGGATGGAGGTCAATGTTTTATTTTGTGATACCGTTTCTGGTACTGTGCATAATACTCATGTTCACCAAAATACCTAAAGAGTGGAAGACATATCAAGATGACAAGATTGATAAAGTTGGTTCTATGTTGTATGGTATAGGAATTTTGTTTTTCATTTACGGATTTACCAGTTTGATAACAACACCAGGTAAATTATTAACCGTTCTTGGAATTATTTTGCTAGTAATATTTGGAGCATATGAGCTGAGGCAAAAGTCTCCGGTATTCAACATGAACCTGTTTAAAAACAAGAAGTTCACATCATCAAACATTGCGGCACTTTGCAGCTATCTGGCAATCATGGTCGTTACAACAATCCTGAACTACCATTTCCAGTATGTACGCGGATGGGATGCACAGATGTCCGGTATGATATTGATTATCACACCAATAATAATGGCAATAATGGCTCCAAACGCAGGAAAATTATCTGATAAGATTCATCCGCAGAAGCTTGCGGCAACAGGTATCGGAATAGCTGCCGTTGCGCTTGCAATACTGACATTCCTCACAGGAGACACACCGCTTTATATTGTAATTCTTGCAATGGTCCTTCAGGGTGTTGGTATGGGACTCTTCTCAAGCCCTAACATGAACGCAATCATGAGTTCAGTTCCTCCAAGGGATGCCCCTACAGCCTCAGCTTCTCAGGCAACAATGAGGACAATAGGCCAGACCATGAGCCTGGGTCTTTTGACACTTGTATTTTCATGGGTGATGGGCTATCTGGAACTTGCACCTAAATATGCTTTGATGATCGTTCAAGCATCACAAATCATCTGTCTGATATGCACAGTTGCTTGTGTGCTTGCGGTATTTGCTTCACTTGTCGGAATAAAATCCACTGACAAGTTCAATACTGAATAGATGAATTGATATATATCAATTCATTCTTTTTTTTTAAAAAAATAAGATTATTTGTTCTTGCAGCATCCAAAAAAGAAGTTTTTAATCTTTTTTGATGTTGATTTTTTGTCCGCTTCGATTTTTGCATCTCTTTTGTGCATGTTTTTTCTAGCTTCAACCATACTATCCATAATTTCACCTCAAATTTAGTTGTACCTAAATTTAAGTTTGTAAGAAATAGTATATAAATATTTGTAAAATTTATAAAAAAAAGAAAAAAAGGATAGTTAATTAGAATGACAAACTACTGTAAATCCCATGAAGATTAAAGGATTTAGTATTCCAATTAGCTACGCTTCCAAGAGAGTTTCTTGAACTTGTTGCATCTGCAACTGTCCACTTACCGTCAATTAACACTTGAGTCCATACATGTCCATAAGTACTTCCACTGCTGAATCTACATGTTCCGTGAACATATCTAGCAGGCAAATCAGCTGTTCTAAACATAGCAACCAATAAGTGTGACTGATCAACACAGTTTCCTGTCTTGTATTTCAGGGTATTGACTGCACCATATTTTGTATCATAATAGAAACTATATGAAATGTAGTCTCTTACATAGTTGAATATGGCTTTAGCTTTTGCTGAAGCACTTGTTAAACCTTTAGTTACACCGTCAACAACCTTTTTAATAGCATCATTATTAACTGGACAATTGGTTGTAGACTTAAGATATGGAGTTAAGTCCTTAATGGTATTCTTTTCATTGATACCGGTTCCTGTTGGGGAAACTCCTCCACCGTCACCATAGGATATTGTGACATAATTAGGAAGTACCTTGCCGTTATCACCGTACCACGCTAAAATTCTTGCAGTTGCATCGACCAGTTCATTGTAGATGATGTTACCTACAGCTGATGATGCATAATTAGGTGCCTGTTTGTTGGTACTAATAAAGTTTGCAACGTTTTTAGCGAGGGCCAGATAACCGGATTTATACAACTCTGTTGTACTGATTGCGTCACCGGATGGTGAAGTAGGATCTTCAACACCAGTGATAAATGCGATAGCACTTGTTTTGGCATTGCCCAATTCATTAATTGCCTGACACATAATATATAGGAATTCAGGTACGGTAAATGTAAGTCCGCCACATGAAACAGTGGTTGGTAACTTATTGTTATTTGCAATGGAGTTTTTCAAGCTTTTTGCAGCAGTAATCACATTGGCAAGAGATACTGTGGAAAGCTTTTCAACATGCAAATCAGTTTGTCCTGTTGAAGGAGCATTCAGGTTGTCTCCTTCGAATGAATATGAGACACTGTAGTTACCAGGTGTGAAACTTGCACTTATGGTTGCATATCCGTTTGAATCGGTTGTAGCACTATATTCCTTTCCGTTAACATTTAATTTTACGGCTCCACCTGAAACGGCCTTACCGTTGCTGTCAAGTATTAACAGTTTAACTGTCTGGGTACCCTGGTTGAAAGTGGTTGAACTTTTCCAGTTAATGGAACTTGCATTCCTTTCAACAACTTGGATTGTAGTTGATTCAGTCTTTTTGCTGATTTTTGATTCAGCATCGTTAGTATATGTAATCTTATAGGTACCAATGTCCAAGTTTATAGTTATTGCAGCAAGTCCTTGACTATTGGTTGTTCTGGAATATGTTTTTCCATCTACGTTAATTGTGATTTTTTTGCCTGCAAGAGGCACACTACCTGATGATAGAGCCACTTTGAACGGTGTTTTAGCACCATGACCGAAAATGGTTGTACTTTTAACTGTGTAGGTAGGAGTTTTACTTGGAATGATAGTCAGTTTAGCTTTTGTGCTAGATGCTTTGTAATAACCATATTTTGCAAAGCTATACTTAACGTTATATACTCCATTTTTAAGTGAAGGCAATTTCAAAGTAGCATAACCATACTTGTTGGTATTTGCCCTGTATGTCTTACCATTTACAGTGAATTTGATAACTTTACCTTTTAAAGGAGCATATCCAAATTCATTAAGTAATCTGACTTTGATTTTTTTGGTATCCTTACTAAGGAATGTGTAATCATTAGCAGTTAAAGATGTTTTAGCTGATGTAACAACTTTTATAGTGTTGGTTCTAGTCAAACTATCTCTGTTGTATGAAATAATTTTATGAGTACCTTTCTTTAGATTTTTTACTGAAAGACTAGCTACTCCCTTACTATTGGTTTTAACTTTGTATGTTTTCCCATTAATCTTAAATTTAATATATTTGTTGGCCAATACCTTTCCGTTGCTCTTATAGAAAGTAGCGGAGAATTTTCTGGCATCAGTATAAACCTTATTGATGTTCTTTGCGGAAATAGTAGACAAAATCTTGAAATTGGTGGTCAAACTATAACCTGTTACAGGATTTGTTGCTGTAACCTTGTATGTTCCAGGCTTAAGATTAATGTCCAAGGAAACTACACCCTTACTGTCGGTTGTTCTAGTGTAAGTCTTGCCGTTCACAACAATTTTAACTTTTGTATTGTTCAATGCTGTTCCGTTCAAGTCTAAGAAAGTTGCGGTGTATTTTGTACTTCCCTTGTAATATTTAGTAGTACCTTTTGCATTGATAGTCTTGGACGCATCAAGATATGATGTGGCATTATTATCAGATGCCAAAAGATTTACTTCTTGTGTGTTAGTTGATAAAGTACTTGAATTTTCAGATTTCAAAACATCTACTGATGAATCGTTATCAACTACAGCTTCACTTGCCTGCAGATCCTGTGATTCGACGCTGATTTTAGCATCTGAATCATCAACGCTAGAAACATGTGAACCTGTACTGTTTACATCACTTGCATATATTGAACCGACTGATAATGCAGCAACCAGAACAAATATCAAAGTGAGTAATATTTTTCTGTTCAAAATATTTTACCTCCATAACAAAATGAATATTCTACGGGAATTTAATCCCGCTCACTAATATATAATGCAAATATCTTATATAAACCTTTTTATTAGCTAAATCCTATTAAATGAGTTTGATTTTAAAAAATAAGGTTAATACATTACTAAAATTTTACATTATATTGATTTTTACTTTAAACAATCAGTAAAAAGATTAAACTATGTAATTTAATATATTGAGCTGAAAAACTAAACTAGAAATAAACTACCTACTCCAAGCACTGTATTTTAAATCAATACATATATACAAGTTTTTAAATTAAAAAACAATACTATTCACCTAAATAAAACAGATATTATTCCATTTTATTAGTTTATTTGAAAAATAAGATATTTTAATGATATTTGTGAAAAATGTTTAAAAATTTTCCTAAAATCATAAAATCAATGCAAATTGACAGTTTTTAAAAGAAATGAAATAATCATTTGCCTACAATTTCACTCACGTCACTGGAAGATATATTTGCCATCGGGACTTTTCCTTAAGATTTTTTTCAATATCTAAAAAGGTGTCGGACTCATCAATTACCGAACTTGTGATGATTTATATGATTAATATATATAATAATATAAGGGTGCAAATATGAAGAAAAAATCAATCATTGTTATTATTTTAATTATAGTGCTGGCAGTCTTTGCATATGGAATATACTATGTAAACGACTACTATCATGCAGACGACACTGTAAATCAATACCTCAACGGAACCAGGAATGTAACTGTCACAAAACTGGATAACGGCCTTCTTTTGGACGGCCCCGGAAACGACACCGCACTGATATTCTATCCTGGTGCGAAAGTAGAATACACATCCTATCTTCCGATGCTTACCCACCTGTCCGAAAGGGGCGTTGACTGCTATCTGGTTGAAATGCCATTCAATCTGGCATTCCTTGGAAAGGATCTCGCTGGCGACATAATGAGGGATTCAAATTATGAGCATTACTACCTCTCAGGCCATTCCCTCGGAGGGGCCATGGCATCGGAATACGTGAACAGTTCAGGAAATGTTAGCGGACTCATACTTTTTGGCGCATACTCAACAAAGGAAATCAACAAGCCTGTTCTTTCCATATACGGATCCAACGACAAGATATTGAATCTTGAAAAATACAATGAATCCCGCCATCTCATTGACAAGAACCTCACCGAAATCATAATAGACGGCGGAAACCATGGACAGGTAGGAAATTACGGCAACCAGCAAAAAGACGGCAGGGCTACTATCACTCACGATGAACAGCAGAAAAAAAGTATAGATGCAATGGTTGATTTCATCAACAGGTTAAACTAGAACGGAAGACTGCGGTATCCCGCATGTACCTTGACGGTTTTGGTATTCCAGTTCTGTATCTTACCCAACTGGTTGGAATAGCTTATCGCATCTCCACAAACCCAATGATTGCCTATATAAACCTGTGTCCAAACGTGTCCATAGACATTTCCACTTAAAAAGGTGCATGTTCCATGGACATACCTTGCCTTCAGACCGGCTGTCCTGAACATTGCAACCAGCAGGTGTGAATGGTCAACGCAGTTTCCCGCCTTATACTGCAGTGTTTTTGATGAACCGTATCTTGTGTCATAGTAATATCTGTAACTTAATGTGTCACGCACGTAATTGAAGATTGCCTTTGCCTTATCCTCATTATTTTTCATTCCCTTGGTGAGTTTCTTGACAAGCTTCTTGACCGCCTTTGTTCCCACCTTACAGTAACTTGAGGATTTTAGATACTTTGAGGATATGCCTGATGCCTTCTGGTTTACTCCATTACCGAATGAGGACAGCTTGACTTTTATTGATTTTGAAGCGGATGATGGCATATAGAAGTTATTTCCGTCAACCCTGAATGAAACCTTATATCCTCCGAATGCGACTACTGTTTTGAATGTGGCTATTCCCTTTGATGATGTGGTTGCATAGTATATTCCACCATCAATTTTCAGGATAACTCTTTCACCTTCAATAGGATTTCCATCAGAATCGGTCAGTTTTATCTTGAATATCTGGATTGAATCCTTAAATGAACTTCCACTCATCCATGTGAGTTTAGTATTGTCCCTTTTGAAAACATCAATATCGCAGCTACCGGATGATTCATTGACATATGAATCACCTGCAAAGGAATATTTGACTGTATAGTTGCCGATTGCAAGATTGATAGGTAATGTCGCAATACCATTACAATCTGTGGTTTTGACATATTTGGTGGAGCATATTTTGAATGTGACTGCTTTTTTAGCCAAAGGCACGCCACCTGCACTCAGCAAAACCTTAAACTCTGTTCCCGCACCATATCCGAAACTGGTTGTGCTTTTAACCTTAAGGCGAGTGTCTGTTTTATTAAGGACTGTGACATAATTGGTTGATTTGGATGGCTTGAAGTACTTTGTACCGGCATAACTGTAGCTTACTGTGTAGATTCCTTTGGAAAGGTCAGAGACGTCAAGTAAAACATTACCGTTGGCATCGGTTTTTTTGGAGTATGTATCTCCGTTGATGTTAATCTTGATTGCTTTTCCTGAAAAGGATGGGCCTCCAATGCTTGTCTTGAACTTGACTGCAATCTGTTTTGTATCGTCCTCAAAGAAGGTGTAGAACTTTGTGGTTAATTTTGTGGTGGCCTTCTTATTGTAGATTTGAATCTTGAATGTCTTTTTATATCCGTCGCTGTTGCAGCAGACGATCTTATATGTTCCCTTTTTAAGTTTATTTAAGGACAGAAAAGCCTTGCCGTCTGCATTGGTTTTGACCTTGTATGTCTTTCCCTTTAGAATGAATTTGATATATTTTTTGGCCAAAGGCTTGCCGTTGCTTTTATAAAACTTGGCTGTGAACTTCTTGCCGTCACCGATGAACTTCTGCACATCGGATGATGTAATTGTCTCAAGAATCCTGAATGTGGTGGTGAGCTTATATCCTGTAAGGGGATCGGTTGATTTTATCTTATAAGTTCCGGGATTCAGATTTACAGGCATGCTCACAACTCCCTTTGAGTTGGTCTTTTTTGAGTATGTCTTGCCGTTGAGGGTTATGTTCACATTCCTGTTGGCCTGTGGGATTCCCTGACTGTCAAGAAATGTTGCTGTGTATTGAGTGCCTGCCTTGTAGTATTTTGTGATGTCTGATGCAATGATTGTGGAAAGCACATTAACATATGAGGTCAAAGTGCAGTTTTCATGTATATCATCGCCACTGAAAGCGGAAGTTATTGTATGCCTTCCAACATTCAAATTCAGTTTCAACCAGGCAACACCATAATCATCGGTTAGGGCAGTGTAGTTTTTACCTTCAATGCTGAAAGTGACAGACTTGTTCGCAAGTGCAATTCCTGAATTCGAATCCTTCAGACTCACCTGATAAGTTCCCTTATAGTATACATCATTGGAATGTGAATCAAGCTCTGTCATGTTTTTGGAAGCATCATTCAATAATGAATCAGAATTGCAGGATTTCAATGAATCATAATTGCCAACAGTGTCATTTAAACTTACTATACTTGAATCTGTCGAATTTACGTCCTCGGCATTCACCGCCACAACTGAAAATATTAGAATTAAAAATAAATATATCAAAATTAATGATTTTTTCAAAATTTTCCCCCAATGTTATTAATTAAATTGAACAAACAATATAAAATTTTTGATGGGGAACTAAAAAAATGATAAAAAAAGAAATAGTAATTAGAATGGAAGACTATCATATATACCGTTTAGGTGAAATGAATTGGTGTTCCAATTAACTATTTCTCCTAAAGAGTTTCTTGAACTTGTTGCATCAGCACATACCCATGTATCACCAATCAGTACCTGAACCCAAACGTGTCCGTATGTACTTCCGCTTGAAAACGTACATATAAAATATGACAATATCTGATTAGATTATATCAAAATTAATTCGATTTAACGGATTTAAAAATTTTTTGAAAAATTATTTAAATATTTCCAAATAAACTTAAAAATATGGAAGATGGCGCTAGTGAAATGAAAAAGTCAATTGAAAAATTATACCAAAGACTTGATGCGGTCTCACCGGTTGATTTTGACTGTGGAAAATTATGTGGAGAAATATGCTGCGTATACGACAGTGAGGAATATCCGAACGATGAGCTTGCACTTTTCCTGATGCCGGGCGAGGAGCTCATGTATGAGGATTCAGAAGAGTTTGACCTCTATTATATAGATGCGGCCGAACTGGACTTTCCCCATTCATGGAAAGGGGAGGTGTGCCTTGTAAAATGCAGAAATCCTCCAAGATGCGACAGGTCAATAAGGCCTATCCAGTGCAGGACATTTCCGCTGGTTCCGCACATCTCAAAAGACGGCAGCTTTCACCTGGTGCTTGATGAAACCGAATTTCCATACAAATGTCCGATAATAGAGGATCACATTCCATTCAGGGATGATTTTATAAAAGAAACATATGAGGTATGGAAGATACTTATCCAAAATCCATTGGTATACGATTTCGTGGACATGGATTCAAGAAGACGGGAAAACAGAAAGATTGACTTTGAAATTGTTATTTAGGTGAGAATATGATTCGAAAGATATTGATTTTTCTTCTGGCACTCTTTGTCTTAATCAATGCTGTTGGTGCGGTCGACTCATCAAACTGGACAACCGCAACTGTCGGATATGAGGAGTTCAGGATACCTCCGGAGTATGAAAACCCATACTCAAGCGACTTCAACATGTATGAATACGACTATGACATTGACAGGTTTACAATCAGATACGTCAACCCTGCGATAATGGACCTTTACGGCTATTTCATCGAGCACAACAGTGCAAAAAAGGTGAATGTCAGCGGCCATGACGCCATTCATTTTACCACATATGACAGGCACAGCGAAAAGAAATATGACCTGCATGATCAAACGTCCAAGATCACTCCAGCCTGAATGGTCATAAAAATGAAAGACCTTATCAAGATAGCTTAAAATTATAATCAAAAGGCTGAACCCGACGATCCACCCGCCTGTTATAAGAAATGCTGTTCCCCATGTCATATAACTTACCCCACACTAACGGTTTTTTATCTCTATATAATGAAAAGCCCTCACCATTTATGTAGGTAAGGGTCTTTCCATGCTAATAAAAACCCCTCATGTATCCAGAGGTTTTACTCATATATCTTAGATTCCATTTTCTTCTCAAAGATCTCAACCGGAAGCGGTTTATCAAAATAAAATCCCTGAGCGATAAAACAGTTATTATCTTTAAGTGTATCCAGCTGTTTCTCTGACTCTACGCCTTCGACTACGCATTTAAGTCCCATTTCCTGAGCAAGTGCGATAACGTGTCTGAACATTATGCTGGTTACGCTTGTTTTATTCTCATTATCGAGAGGGAGGAAATCCTTATCAACCTTAAGGACATCCCAAGGGATCTCTCTGATAAGGTTAAGTGAAGAATATCCGATACCGAAGTCATCAACCGCAGTACTTACTCCCTCGCGGCGAAGTCCTGCAACTACTCTCTTGAGATCCTTGAACTGAACATCCGTAGTAGTCTCGGTAAGCTCTATCTCAATATATTTATGCGGTACATCATGTCTGTCGATGATCGTCATGATATGCTCCAGAAGATCCACATCCACAAGATGCTTTCTTGAGAGATTGACAGAAATCTTAACGACATTTCTGCCCTCATCAAGCCATCTTCTTATGTCAGCACACACCCGGTCAAGGATGTAGAAATCCAGATCACAGACCTCCATGCCCTGCTCCAGGATCGGTATGAATTCCATCGGCGGAATTATATGCCCTTCATGGAACCAGCGGCAGAGTGCCTCGGCACCTATTATCTCTTTTCTGACTATATCGACCTTAGGCTGATAAAATGCATGGAACTCTCCATCCTCCAGTGCATTTTTGAATTTTCTCTTGACCCACTTTGCACGTTCATCAAGATTATTTAATGTCTGGTCATAAATGATGGCTGTTCCTTCATTTTTCCTCTTGGCCATGGATGAGCACATAGTGATCTTATCCATAATGTCTCCCGAATTTGCAGCCACAAATGTATTCGGAAGGACGTAGATGCCTGCTGCTGAAGATATCTCAACCCGTCTCTCCCCTTCTGCACCGAAGGTTATCGGAACGCCCTTAAATATCTTAAACATCTCTTCTTTCTTCTCCGGAGGAAAGATACCGATGAATTTATCTCCGCCCAATCGGCAGATTATTCCATCCTCTCCTATAACATTCTTGATCATGTTATAGTAATTCCTGATGACCTCATCACCATTCTTCCT
>NZ_CADAJR010000025.1 GCF_902788255.1 uncultured Methanobrevibacter sp. | reverse complement strand
GTTACGTGCACCACATACGAATGGTATTGTAAATTCCTTTTTGTTAATGTGATATTCTTCATCTGCAGGTGTCAACACTTCACTTTCATCAATCATGTCCACACCTAAAGTTTCAAGAATTTGTGCCTCTGCAATATGACCAATTCTGGCCTTTGCCATTACTGGAATTGAGACTGCATCAACCACTTCCTCAACTATTGTTGGGTCCGCCATTCTTGCAACTCCGCCTGCTGCACGAATATCCGCAGGGACTTTTTCAAGTGCCATTACAGCCACAGCACCGGCATCCTCTGCGATAATAGCTTGTTCAGCATTTACCACATCCATGATGACGCCCCCTTTTGTCATTTTTGCAAAACCTTCTTTTAGTACTTTTGTTCCTTTTTCTATCATTTTTTTGTTCTCCTATTTCTGAATTGTTTGAAGGGCATATATTAAAAGGGCCCTCTTAAACGTTAATATAACAATAGTTATAATAACAATTATTAGTATATATTTTATCTATATAAATTTTATGGCAACAAACCCGACGGCATATATGATAAAAAACACAAAAGTGACAGTCCAAATGTATCAGTTTAAAATAATTTTTGCTGTAAATCAATATAACTGGGTTCATTGACCTCTTTTACAACATCACTTTCCTTAACATCACCAATCAGCAATGGTGAATCTGGATTATGCAACTTTTGATTCTTTTTGACCAGCTTCATGTTGGCATTGGCGTAACACACTTTAAATTATCTACTACTTTTTAGTGAATTTTGTTTCCACATTTAACAAACAAATATAACTTGTCAAATGCCTTACAAAAATTGGACATACAAACCATTAACCTATATAAAAATCTTAACTGTTATGAAATACTCATCAATTTTTCAATTATCCTAAGATTTTTTAATCTTATAATATAATAGATATAAAAAGTGTTTAAAAATAACTGATTTTGTAAAAACATTGTTTTGACAAGTTTCTACACATTTTGAGCAATGCCTGCACTTTTCAATATCCATCAGAATATAATCATCAAATGTTTGAATCAGATTAAAATCACATGCCTTTGCACATTCCCCACAACCAATACAATTTTTCCATACATTATACATACAAATCAAAATTATATTATGCTTAATATTATGTCGAATACCCCCATCATTTGAAGGCCAATATATGATATTACGATTACCTGCAGCGCTTTTAATTTTGTAGGATTGATTTTTTTAGATAGGTTAGCAGCATATCCAGATACAATAATGCTGGTTATTGTTAAAAATACGAATTGAAGCAAGTTGACATAACCTAATGAAAAATCCGGCAATCCTTGAACACCCCAACCTAAAACAATATAACAGATTACCCCTGCAAGTGTGGTTGCGATGCTTAATGCTGAAGTTGTTCCGATAGTATTTGTTATTGGATATCTCAAGTATGCCACAAAAATCGGTATGATAAATGCTCCTCCTGCGGGACCTATCAATCCGCTTGCAAGACCACATGCAAATGCAATAGAGTAAAATAATCCTGCATCAGTTTTAATATTATCTAAAGAGGTAGGAGATTTTATTAAAACTAAAAATACTGTTGATACTATACATATTACACCAAACAAAATCTTTAAAACCTCAACATCTATGTATTGAGATATGACTGCACCCAGAATGGCACCTACAAAACCAAAGACCATCATTGGTTTTAGGTGCTGTTTTACTATTAGATTGTTTTGTTTGTGCTTTCGTGTACTGTTTATCATCGTGACACAGATAACTGCAAGACCTGTTGCAAAGGTAACCGTTAGGGACGTTTTAGGATCACATCCAATTGAGGTTAAAAGATAATATTGGATTGGAGTGATTACAATTCCACCGCCAATCCCCAAAAGGCCTGCCATGAAACCTGCAAAGCAACCTCCAATCAACAGCAAAACAACATAAAAAAGCAAATCCATTATTGCACCATGCGCCCTATTGAAATTTAAATCTTAATCAAATCTTTAAATTTTTGCACAGATTTCCTTAATTTCACCTTCTACTTCCTCAAGGTTAATTTCTTTTTGGGAAAGGTTGCTTTGAGCTATGTGTGAATTATATTCAAGTTCCCCAACGACAGATATGTCATCATCCAATTGTTCCAATACCAAATCTTTAGTATTTTCATCAATTTTATTCAATATTACCATATATTCTTTGGATGCCTCTTTTGATAATGATCCTATTTTATTTGCCAACAATATTGCATCGCTTGACGGGTCAACTATTGAAATGAGTTTGTCTGCAGACTCAATTACTCCTCTTCCAATGTGTTCTATTCCCGCTGAGGTGTCGACCAATATTACTTCATTGTCTTGTAATTCAATGTGATTTAGGAAGTCTCTTGTAAGATTTCCCATCGGACAGGCACAGCCTTCATCAGGGTCGTTGATTTTTCCGGATTCAATGAATCCTATATTTCCGTTCCATGTCACATAATCGGAAGGTAAATCTGATAATTTCATATTATCCAAAATATCTATTGAATCGGAGGCGGCGTCATCTTTCAGGTTGATCTTTTCTAAAACCATACCTTTAATTCCTACTTTTAAAATTTCACCCATTATCTTATCTCTTCCACCATAATATTCCATTAATGAAGTGTCTGCAACATCAACATTAAGCATCTTGTTCAATCCGAGGTTTCCCTCATCCATATCAATTATTAATACTTTATTGTTTTTTGACAATTCCTTTGCAATTAATGATATGAATGTGCTCTTTCCACATCCTCCTCTTCCATTGATAAATATTTTTTCTTTCATTTAGTTCACTTTCCATAATTTGTGTTTTAAATTATAAATAAACTACAATTAAAAGGTTTTGTAACAAAAAAGTAACAAAAATAATAAGTAACAGTGTGATATCCTCTTTAAAGTAATACTTTTTAAAAATATTTAAAGGAAAAGGTTTAAATTTAACAATAGGTGCAAAATGACAATTAAAAGAAAATTTGATAAACTGCCCCCATACTGTCAATTTGAAAAAAGTCTGAATCTTATTAAAAACAAATGGACAGTATACATTTTAAGGGACATGATTCTTGGAAAAAAATATTTCAGCGATTTCAAAGAGGACAAGCCTGAACTGTCCAATAAAATCCTAACACAAAGACTTAAGGAACTGGAAGAAAACAACATCATCGAAAAAAACATCAAAGATAATGAAACATCATATCACCTGACTGAAAAAGGCCACAGGCTTCAAAACATATTATACGAACTCGCCATTTTCAATCTTGAAGAGAAATATCATGGCGAGGAACTGGAAAAAATTAAAAAAGAATTTGAACAGTTAAAATATGGGGGAAACCAAAAATGAATAATATTGCTTATCTTTTACTTGCAATTCTATTTGAAACCAGTGCACATCACTGTTAAAAGTTGCTGAAGGTTTCACTAAACCATTTGCCAACAATAGCATCAATCATATTATACATATTATCATTTTACTGTCTCATCAACTGCCTAAAAACAGCACCAATAGGAGTTGCATATGCCATTTGGTCAGCATTGGGAATCGTGCTTGTGACAATTGTAGGGATTATCGCTTTCAAACAGACCCCTGATTGGGCTGCTATCCTTGGACTTTTACTTATCATTATAGGTGTAGGGGTGCTAAATCTATTCTCAAAAATGAGCTTACATTAATTATGAATTATTTTTTAAAAAAAAACTAAAAGTCAAAACAACTTAGTTTGTAAATCCATATAGCTAGGTTCATTAACTTCCTTTACATCATCACTCTCTTTTACCTCACCAATCAGCAATGGCGAATTAGGATTATGCAACTTTTGGTTCTTTTTAACCAGCTTCATGTTGCTGTTGGCATAGCAATATTTGCATCCATGCATGCAAGTATTATATGCTCCAATATCCCTTCCAAATATGCAGTTGCATTCACGGTTCTGGTATTTTCCTTTAGGCAATTTCAAATTATTTCCAATAGCTCTTTCAATCACCTGCTGGGTCATGCATCCTGATGAGTCACAGCCGAACTGATCAAGCAAAGTTCCCTCAAGACATGTTTTTATCTGGATATCGTTTTCACGAGCAATTCTTGAAAAGTTTTCACCGATGATTAATTGCTCCTCAATTGTAACCTCTTTTGCATCAGGAAAATTCCTTAAAACCTTCTTATACAAATCAATGAAACTTATTGTGCAATAATCATTGTATGTGGACAGTTGTGATGCTATCTCTTCAAATCTATCAATGTGAAAATCCAAATCATATTTTTCTGTGATAAAAATTGGATCATATCTCCACTCAACGCAGTTACTCCCCAGATAATCGGATAATGACTTGAATGTTTTAATTACCCGTTTATAAGATGGAACATTGACTTCAATGTCTTTATCATATGCATTGATTGTTATAAACCAGAACTGATTGTATTCATCCAACTTATCGATATTTTTGACTAAAGGCTTTGGATTTTTAGAAGTAAAACACATGCAATCAGTTGTCTTAGGGTTAATCGGATATCTATAAATATCATCATTATACGGATTTTTAGAGCAAACAAAACCCTCATCAACCCTGTTAAGGAACCATTTGTGAAAAAAAGCTGGAATATCGGTTCTTGAACCAGTATTGATTATCATGAAAAAAAGAAAAGGTAAAAGAGATTATAAATCTCTTCCGAAAATATGTACAGCTGCAGTACCTCCGGTACCACCGATGTTGTGGGTCATACCGATTTCTGCACCATCCACTTGACGTCCGCCTGCTTCTCCTCTGAGTTGCCATACGACTTCAGCAGCCTGAGCAATACCAGTAGCACCTAATGGGTGTCCACGTGCCTTAAGACCACCGGAAGTGTTGATTGGGAAGTCACCGTCGATTTCAGTTTGACCTTCTTCGATAGCTATTCCTCCTTTACCTTTTTCAGCAAAACCTAAGTCCTCTACTGCTAAAAGTCCGTTGATTGAGAAACAGTCGTGAACTTCAGTCAAGTCAATGTCTTTAACAGTGACTCCTGCCATATCATAAGCTTTTCTGGAAGCCACTTTAGTAGATTCAATGGTAGTGATATCTTTCCTATCGTGTAATGTTAATGTTCCGGAAGCTTGTGCAGAAGCCTTTACATAAATTGGAGTGTCAGAGTATTTTTTAGCATCTTCAGCAGGCACCATAACTACTGCCGCTGCTCCGTCACTAACAGGAGAACAGTCAAGAAGTGTTAATGGGTCTGCAACCATTGTTGAATTGATAACCTTATCAACAGTTACTTCAAATGGGAATTGTGCATTTGGGTTTTTGGATGCGTTCTTATGGTTTACAACTGAAAATTGTGCCAATTGTTCACGAGTTGTGCCGTATTCATGCATGTGTCTTTTTGCAATCATTGCATATAATGATGGGAATGTAGCTCCTTGCTGTGCTTCCCATTCCTGGTCGGATGCAGTTGCAATTGCCGGTGTAGCATCAACTACATCAGTCATCTTTTCAACACCTGCGGAAATTACCACATCATGGAAACCTGATGCTACAGCCATGATTCCCTGTCTTAATGCCAATCCTCCGGATGCACAGGCAGCTTCCACTCTTGTGGTTGGAATAGGGTTAAGACCCATGTGGTCGGAAATAAGTGCTGCAATGTGTTCCTGTTCAACGAATAATCCTGAGGACATGTTTCCAACGAACATTGCTTCAATGTCAGCACCGTCAATTTCAGCATCATTTACAGCTTTAACTCCTGCTTCAGCAATTAAATCTCTGAATGATGAATCCCATAATTCACCGAATTTTGTTTGTGATACTCCTATAATCGCAACATCTCTCATATTTAAGCCCCCTTACATTTTAATTTTACCTTTGAATTTAGCATAAACAGCATAATCAACATATGTCTTTTGATCAATGATGCTTTGTGTTTTTGGAGCTAATTCTCTTCTTTCTTCAATTTCATCCTTAACAGTTATTGTGAAACCGTCACTTCCAGCACCTGAACCGTATGAAACAACAAATATCTTGTCTCCTGGTTTTGCAACATCCAAAATATTGGATAATGCTAATGGTACAGCACCGGAGTAAGTGTTTCCAATGTTAGGAGTTAATAATCCTTGTTTAATTTGATCTGATGTGAATCCTAATTTTTTACCAGCTCTTAAGTAGAATTTACCGTTAGGTTGGTGGAAACATGCATAATCGTAATCTTCAGGTTTTGAGTCAGTTTCCTCGAATAACATTTTTGCAGTACTTAAAACATGTTTGAAGTAAGCTGGTTCACCTGTGAAACGTCCACCGTGAGATGGATAGTCCTGACCTTCTCTTCTGTAGAAATCAGGAGTGTCGGTTGTGAAACTGCAAGTGTGGTTTATATCAGCAATTGTGTTTTCTTTACCGATGATGTAAGCTGCCCCACCAGCGGATGCAGTGTATTCCAATGCATCACCAGGTGCACCTTGTGAAGTGTCGGCACCAATAGCCAAACCATATTCAATCATTCCTGACTCAACAAGACCCATTGTCATCTGAATACCTGCGGTTCCTGCTTTACAAGCAAATTCCAAATCTGCAGCGGTTAATTTTGGTGTTGCACAAACTGCTTCAGCAACAATGGAAGCGGTTGGTTTTACTGCATATGGATGTGATTCTGAACCAACATAAACAGCACCAATTTTTGATGGGTCAATTTGAGCTCTTGCAAGTGCATATCTTGCAGCAGTTACTGCAATGGTTGCAGTGTCTTCATCAGGAGAAGGTACGGATTTTTCATTAACTACTAATCCGTTTGATAAAGCTACAGGGTCATCCCCCCATACTTTAGCAATTTCTTCTACCTTTATTCTATATGACGGCACATGTGCCCCATATCCTACTATTCCTACCATTAAATCACCTTAAATTATAATCTTAAACAAAATTAAAAATTAATTTAATTATTAATATTATATTCTTATTATTATATAAAAGTAACTAAAAAAATAGGATTATTTAAAGAAAAAAAGATTTTCAAAAAAAAATAGATATTCAAAATGCAGTCGCCGGGATTCGAACCCGGGTTGTAGGCTTGGAAGGCCCAAGTAATAACCAGACTATACCACGACTGCTTATAAAAAATGCGGCGTCCGGGATTTGAACCCGGGTCTCTAACGTGGCAGGCTAGAGTCTTAACCAGGCTGGACTAACACCGCATGAAAACTAACAACAAATAAACTTATGTTTTAATTATATATAAATGTTTCGCTAAAAATAATGAAAAGGAAAAAAATTAGATTTTTCTTGCAAGAATACAAATCCAATCATTTTCTTCATTGACAAATGCCTTGAAATCCTTAAATCCGGTTTTTTCAAGAGATTCCTTTAAAACATCTTCTGAATAGATTTTCATATCCAAGAGTTCTACCAAATCATCATATTTTTCCATTTCGCCTTCCCTGTAAACTGCTTCGTTACAGAAAAATACAAGACCGTCCCTTTTCAATACACGATTTACTTCCTTAAGGTCATTGATAAAGTCGGGCCAGAAATAGATTGTCTCAAAACCGGTTACGATATCAAATGTCTCATCATAAAACGGCATGTCGGAAACTGAACCCTGCAATACATTGACTATACCCTTATCGATGGCTTCCTGGTTCAATTTGGTTGATTTTTCAACACTAACCTCGGAATAGTCCAATCCAACAACCCTTCCGTTTTCAGAGATCTGTGCTGCAAACCTTTCGATGTTTCTTCCACCTCCACATCCGATATCCAGGATCTTGCTGTCCGGGCGAACTTCAAAGTGGCTTACTCCCCACTGCGCCATTGACTCATGGGACCTGTTCATCCTGTCTAGAATCTGATGGCCAAGTTCACCAACAGGCTTTCTTGCATTTTTGATTAATTCCTTATCTTCAATATGATGACCAGTATTTACCTTATCGTTATCACTCATAATATCACTTTTTCATTCCCTTACGGGTTTTTATTGCCTGGCCTGTCTGGAACTGTTCAATTTCACATGCTCCAAGCAATGCCTTACCATAGGCAAGCAGTTTATCCTCTTCATTGACTATCAAAACCTCATCCTTTGCCCTGATGTTATCGTCACAGTCCACTACGAATTTACAGAACACGCTTTTACCGTCAAGTGCAAAGGGTTCTGAATCCTTGTTTACCACAACCCTGTTTTGAGGATATGGAATGTTTGCATGAAGCCTTTTTGCACCCTCTTTTGACAGTATCAGGTATGAATCTGATGCCCTCATGTTCACAAGCAGGGTCTTTCCATCATAGATGTGTCTGATTTTTCCAGTCTTCTTACTCTTTTCAATGTTGATGTTTCCTTCAAATATCGCATCGCCCGCACCAAAGCCGAACTGATAGTCTGCAATGGCCTTGACCTTTTTGACATCATCCTTTTGATACCTGATTTCATCTGAAATGACGGTTTTATCCTCAACATCCCAGTCCAGGGTTTTGATTACTCTTGAATGGATTAGAACCTGGTCATAATATTCACCGAACTCGTTGATGAAATCTTCTATAAACTCTATACTGTCAACATCACGGGTTTTTGGTGCATCATTCTGACTTAACGGATAGACCTCATCGATTTCCAGTGGTATCAATCCGAATGGAATGTCCAATACCATGAAATCACTGTTTTCAAGGTCGATTTCCTTTTCATCACCATAGACATAAAATTCCCCAAGCTTTCCTGAAATGAACTTTGAATAAGGTTTTCTTGATGGAGGAAGTATAATCAAATCACGTTTTTTAGGCATTTGACGAAGCTTTTCCATGTGCCTCATGACTTCAGACCTTTTAAGGGATTCGGGGCCTGTGTAGAAGAATGCGGATCTTTTGCTTCTCGGGTCATACTTTTCCAAATCATCGCAATATTCGCCCAAATGTCTAACCGCTTCAAGAAGTGCCGGATGTGCACGACAGCGCTCTTCCACCAGTTCCATCAGGTTTCCATCATATATTGCCTGTCTGATTAATCTGAGCTCTGCAAATGAAACATGCAGGTTGTGCTGTGCAATCAAATCCCTTCTTTTCTCTTTCGGCATCGCCCTTAGCTCATCTGGAGTGTATTTGGTACATACCTCACAGGAGCATGGCATTTCCTGAAGGTTTTCAAGCTTGAATGTCCCTCTTGTTGATAAAAGCCTGTCATCTTCAGCATACAGTATATAAGCCGCTGAGTCAAACAGATCACATCCCATTGCCACACACAGGGCAAATATCATAGGATGTCCGGCTCCCATCAGATGGCGGGGAACGGTATCTGAGAGTTCCTTCATTGAGTTCATCACAACATCCACAAGATCCTTGTAGTGATAGGATTCCATCAGAGGAACCACAGCGCCAATCGGATATAAATCGGCGTCCAGTTTGGAAAGCTCCCTTGCACATTCACGTCTCAAATCAAGGAATGTTGAACCCTGAACAACAGAATTCAATAGCATTTCCATATTCTGTTCCTTTTTGTAGGATATCGCTTCACGTGCCCTTTCCAAAGTGATTTCCATATCACTTTCAGCCTTTTCACGGTCCACAAACGGGGCTGTCGGAATATCGAGACTTGTTCCGATGTCTGTCTTGATCAGTTCCTGAAACTCAATAACTTCCTTGTTTGTTATTTCCACATCCCCATAAACTGACAGCTGAAATGAACCTGAATCGGTCATTATCGGACCGTCAAAGTTGATTAGTTTGTGCAAGCCTTCATCGACTGCCTTCTGCTTCAACTCATCATCCTTATAAATCAGATATGCATTAGTAATAACAATGTCTGCACCATATTTGCCTACATCCAGCGCCTGTTTACGAGGATGAATTACCGGCATCAGTGCAGGGGTTTTTACATCCCCATGATTGGTTTTTAAAACACCAACACGGCCTTTTCCATCTTTTGCCTTAATTTCAAACATTTATTTAACCTTATATAATTCTTTAAAATAACTTTTAAATTAAAAATTATATAAATTTTTGCTCATTGGGTAATTTTAGCTTTTAGAAAAATTACAATTTGGTAAAATAGCCAAGTATTTAAAGTTATAGCAACTAAAATATCCTTGATACAATGAGTTATGAAAACAGTGCTAGAATAATTAATGATGATATTTTTGATTTGGTGAATGAACTTTTTGCCAGGGAAAAAAGTAGTAAAAATATTGAAGATAGGGTTAATTTTTTTGATACTTACAACAATTATTTCGTTTTAACAGATGATGGATCATATTCTATTAATTCAAAGGAAATAAACCATAAAGTTGAAACCCTACATACATCTACAGGGGCAATAAGTGAGTCATTTGAAAAATTTATCAAACCGATGAAATTCAATTATGACGAAGACATTGCCATTCTCGACATATGCGCAGGACTGGGCTACAATTCCTCAGCTGCAATTGATGATTTCATGAAAAATTCAAATGCAAATCTCACAATCGACATGGTTGAAATATCAAAGGCCACTCTGGCATGCGGACTTCTAGTACCTTCACCAATCCCCGCACATGACATAACCAAAAAGGCAATCGAAGATGAACTGATAAAGCAGAATTATGCAACCCTGAGCCTTGAGGAGTGTGAAATACCTGAAAACATTGATATAAATGTTTTTATCGAAGATGCAAGACAAACCGTCCAAAAACTAAAGGACAACACATATGATGCAATATTTTTGGATCCCTTCAGCCAGAACATGGCTCCCGAACTGTTTTCACTGGAATTTTTCAGGCAATTCAGACGCGTCATAAAAGATGACGGAATCGTTGCAACCTACACTTCAGCCGCACCGATAAGGGCAGGTTTTATTGAAGCCGACTTCTATATCGGACTTGGACCAATATTCGGAAGAAAACAGGGAGGAACCCTTGCAAGTCCAAATCCGTCAATGCTTGACACCTCACTTCCAAAAAACGATGAGATAAGGATTGCACTGTCAGATGTGGGAATTCCATTCAGGGATCCCGGTTTGAATAATTCAAGCGAATTCATTCTTGAATCAAGAACTGAAGAAAGGCATCTTGCACGCCACAACACCAAAATATCATCAGCCGTTAAAACACCGATATTTCTGGGGGACGAAATGGATGATGAAAAACTGAAAAGACGTGTTGAGCGCAATCTCTTGAAAATGAACATTCCTTCAACAACCTCTCCTGAAGCTTTCTACATCGTTGAAGTTGAGGATTCATACACCGAAAAACAAGACGAAAAAAACAATTCAACCAACAGAATTCTTGAAATGAAAAAAAGATTAAAAAAAATAAAGGAAGGAAATTAAATTTTTACATGATTTCCACTTTTAAGTATATACGCCACTTCTTTTGATGACTTGACCGGTCCGCTGACTACCTTAAGATGTTTAGGATTATTGGTAATATGTTCCAAACCGAATATTGAAAAGTCAGCGTCACAACGATCACAGAAAATCATACCTTCAGTACTTCCAGGTTCTTTACGACCGGTTGCAGAGAATATTCCAACTTCGGTTGTTTCATCTCCAGCCCAGAAGACATCCCAGTACAAGTCATGACTTCCACAGTACGGACATGTTCTTTCCATTTCACACATGTACCATGCCCATCCGTATTTGGACTCTTCACCCGGAGCTGACGGCCTACCAACTGCAAGAATGGTTTTCCCATCATCGGAAACACCATATTTATTGTAGGAGAAACCCATTCTGTCTTCCATAACAGTGATTTTGCATTTAACAGTATAACCTGTTTCCAAATCCTTACACTCTACAGAATAATGTCCAACAGGGAATTTAAAGTTAACTTTTGCAAAACCCTTTGAATTGGTTTTGACAATGTGCTTTACACCATCAATGGTAATCTGCATTTTTGTATATTTTGCAGGCTTACCGTCCTGATTTAAAAGCTGTGCCTCATAGTATGATGCCTCGTTATCTATTGCACCTATATCATGGGCATTGATTGAAGCCAATTTAACAGTGACCTTTTTGCTTACTGTATAACCGGTATATGGATCAACACTTTTGAAGATATAAGTTCCCTTATCCAATTTAAATTTAACAGTTGCAACACCTTTGGAATTTGTTTTAACTGTCTTTTTGGAACCGTCCACATAGACTTTCATTTTCTTATTGGTAGCCAATTTACCATCGGTCTTGTGAAGGGTTACCTTGAATTTGGAAGTGGTGCCGGTAAATACAGTCATTGACTTTGCAGATATTGGAGACAATACTTTAATTGTATTGGTTCTTTTCTCACCAGTCTGTGGATTGATTGATTTAATCTTAAATGTACTTGGTTTAGAAATAACCTCAATACTTGCAACACCCTTTGAATTAGTTTTTACATTGAAATAATCTCCTTTAGTATAAAACTTAATGTATTTATTTTTAAGGACATTTCCGTTTTTACCATAAAACTTGGCAGAGAACTTTTGGGATCCCTTATAATACTTCTTAATGTTGGATGCTTCAACAGATGTCTTAATGGTTATCCTGTTGGAAATCTGATATCCGTTAGGATGAATAGCATAAACTGTGTATTTACCAACTTTTAAATTTAAATTCAGGGTGGCTATACCTTTAGAATTTGTCTTTTTGGTATAGGTTTTACCGTTGACCTTGAATTTGACTTTAGTGTTATTCAGTAAGTTACCATCACTGTCTAAAAATTTTGCGGAATAATACTTAGTACTCTTATAGGTTGTTGTAATATCCTTTGCAGTGATTACAGGCAATACATTAATCTTATTTGTAATGTTGGCAATATTACTGTAAAAAGCGGAAGCTGTAAAAGTTCCTGTATTTAAATCTAAAGGAATTGAAACCTTACCATTTGAATCAGTGGTTTTATTATAACTCACACCGTTAATCTTAACGATTAAAGAAACATTGTTAACAGGATGTGAATTCTGAGATAATACCACATCATAACTCGCATTTCCTTTATAGTACATTTTCACATCACTACCATCAAGAGTGTAATTTCCAGAAGCTCCAGAAGTAGCGACATTCTCCCCTGTAGATAAATCTTCTACCCCCGATGGGGGCTCATCATCTACATCATTGGTCAACATATCATCGGTTGAGTTTGTATCTTCAGCACAAACAAAACCCAATGAAAGTATGAAAACCATCATTATTAAAACTAAATTTATTTTCTTAAAAAACATACGTTAACTCCATTTAACAGTTGTTCGTGATAAAATCTTTTTAACTTTTTGTATAAAAAGCTTTTGATTTTCAAACTAAGTTTAAATAAGCCTAATTTAAATAAAATAACTTTAAATCATTTGATAAATTGGATAAATACCCATAATTATATAAATTTTACAACAAAAGACAATTTTACATTAAAAATCAAATATGAAAAATTTAAAAGTCTTATAAAAATGCTTAAAAATTATTAAAACAACGTTTTCACTATGAATTATTAAGAATAATGGAAATCAAAGCTAATTCAAACAAATTTAACAAAGCATTAAAAAAAAGAATTTTAAAAGAGTCACTTTAAAAACAAAGGCAATATAACCAAAATAAAGAAAAAATGAATAAGGTTAAAAATACCCTATTCTACAGTTACACATTTAGCTAAATTTTTAGGCTTATCAGGGTCATGACCCTTTTCAAGAGTGATGTAATAAGCAATCAGTTGTAAAGGCACAATGTAAACCAACGGTGCAATAATTTCCTTGACATCCTTGTTGATTGCAATAACATCATTTGCTTTAGCCTTAAGTGAATCGTCATCTCCAGAACCAATTGCCAATACATTAGCACCACGGGATTTGACCTCTTCCAAGTTACTCATTGTTTTTCTGTAGTTATCTCCCGGAGGAATAATTACCACAACGGGAATTCCCTCATCTATCAGGGCCAAAGGACCATGCTTAAGCTCACCGGCAGCATAACCTTCACCATGAATATATGTGATTTCCTTAAGTTTCAAAGCGCCTTCAAGAGCTGTAGGATAGGAATATCCCCTTCCCAAATAGAAGAAGTCACGTGCATAATTGTATCTTTTTGACAGTTCCTTAACCAGATCAACACTTTCCAAAGCATCTTCAATGAATTCAGGAACCTTGTCAAGTTCATTCAGGAGCTCCTGATTTTTAGCAATAAGTGCGGCAAACAGATAGATTGCAGTCAACTGCGCAACATATGTCTTGGTTGCGGCAACTCCAATTTCCGGACCCGCCTGGGTTTGAATGACATATTTTGCCCTTCTTGTAATTGATGAACCCGCAACATTGACTATACCCAAAGTAGGAGATGTTTCATTAGCCACATCCAATGCCTTAAGGGAATCTGCGGTTTCACCAGATTGAGAAATGAATATAACCAATGTCTTGTCATTCAATGTATTAGCTGAATACTTGAACTCTGATGCCAGAATGACATCGGTAGGAATGCTTGCAAGGGATTCAATCAGATATTTACCTGTAAGTGACGCATGATATGATGTTCCGCATGCAACAAAACAGATTCTTTGAAGATCACCGACATCATCAATGATTTCCTGAATGTTATCCCTTTGAGTCAGAGTATTTCTAACAGCAATGCCCTGTTCATTGATTTCCTTAATCATGAAATGATCATAACCTTCCTTTTCAGCCATTTCAGGTGTCCAGTTAATGGTTTCTATATCCTTGTTTACCACATTGTCAAATTCATCATGAACAACAACACCTTCCCTGTCCAGAATGACAATTTCACCCTTTTCAGGATATATGATGTCACGAGCATATTTTAATATGGCCGGAGAATCAGATGCCAGGTAATAACCTTCCTCACCTATTCCAACAATCAGCGGTGAGTCCTTACGTGTTGCAACAATCTTATCAGGTTCATTCAAACTAATTGCGGCTATCGCATAGGCACCTTCAATAATTCCAATAGTTTTTCTGACCGCATGCTCAAGGTCGAATTTTTCCGCCATGAACTTTTGAATCAAATGTGGGATAACTTCAGTGTCAGTGTCTGATTTGAATACGTGACCTTCAAGCATTAACTTTTCCTTAATTTCCAAATAATTTTCAATAATACCGTTGTGAACAACTGCCACAGTTTTTTCCTCATCAATATGAGGGTGTGCATTTAATTTTGACGGATCACCATGTGTTGCCCACCTTACATGTGCTATACCAAAGCTTCCAGGCATGTCAGTGAGATTTAAGCTTTTATCCACTTCCTTGATTTTACCCTTATCCTTTTTAATGTGGATATTATCCTCACTGTATGTAGCAAGTCCTATAGAGTCATATCCACGATATTCCAGCTTGGATATGCAGTCAAAAAGAATTGGTGCTACATTCTTATCCTCTTTTAGTATACACCCTACAATTCCACACATCTAATCACCTTTGATAATCGTAAATTTCCTTATACATCTTTACAACATCCCCAATTATTAAAATTGCAGGGGTGTTGATTTTTTTATCTGAAATATCTCCCAATGTTCCGAACACCAGATTTTCATCAGGCAATGTGCCGCTTTCAATGGCACATACTGGAGTGTCAGCTGAGCGATATTTCATGATTTCTGAAGTATTTTCCTTAATATTGCCTATTCCCATAAGGATTACTAAAGTATCTGCAGTATAATCCCAATGCACCTGACTTTCAGGTTTTGTCGGGTCCTCATGACCGGTTACAATTGTCAGGGATGTTGCCACTGCCCTGTGAGTTACTGGTAGTCCAAGAGAAGTTGGTGCTCCAATAGCTGAAGTTACACCTGGAATTACTTCAAATTTGATATCATGTTCCATTAAAGCCAATATCTCTTCTCCTCCACGACCGAAGACAAAAGGGTCTCCCCCCTTAAGCCTTACAACATTTTCATGGCTTTGAGCCTGTTTGATTATTAACTCATTGATTTCATCTTGAGTCTTGTAATGTTCCCCTGCCTTTTTACCGACATAAATTTTTTCTGCAGTTTCGGGAGCATGAGCTAATATTTCCTCATTAGCCAAATAATCATACAATACAACATCAGCTTTATTTAGAGCCTTTACAGCTTTAAGAGTTATTAAATCAGCATCTCCAGGTCCTGCACCAATTAAATAAACTACCATATAATCACTTTATTATAAAAATCCTTTAAAGAAGTTTAAACCATCGTCTGAACCGAATATTTCCTCACATGCCCTTTCAGGGTGAGGCATCATTGCACATACAAGACCTGATTCATCACATACACTTGTAATTGCTTCCATGGAACCGTTAGGGTTTTTGCCTTCAAACTGCAATACGATTTGATCCTGATCTTTTAGAAGGTCGATGTCTTCTGTGTAGAATCTTCCTTCAGCATGAGCGATTGGAAGCGCAATAGTCTGGTCCTTTTTAAATGCCTTTGTAAACGGAGTCCTGTTGGTTGAAACCTTGAGGTCAACCCATTCACAATTGAATTTAGGATTTTCGTTTGTAATGAAAACGCCCGGAACAAGTCCGATTTCACCTAAAATCTGTGCCCCATTACATATTCCTAAGACTGGTTTTTCTTCAGCAACCAATGCTTTGATTCCATCTATTACAGGTGTGATGGATGCCATAGCACCTGCCCTTAAATAATCCCCATATGAAAATCCGCCAGGAATGACAATTCCATCATAGTCTGTGAGCTTTTCCTCGCTCCACCAAACGTATTCCGGTTCTAGACCTGCGAGTTCACATGCCTGTGCCACATCACGGTCACAGTTGGTTCCTGGAAATCTTATTACTCCAATTTTCATTTTCTACACCTATTTACCGCAAGCCATGTTCTGTGGAATAACATTTATTTTATAATCATGAATTACAGGATTACAGAGCAATCTTTCACACATGTCAGTGACGTTTTCTCTTATAACTTCCCTGTCTTCTCCTTCCATTTGGAATTTAATGATTTCATCGGTTTTAACGTTTTTAACTTCATAACCGAGTAAATCAAGAGATCTTTCAATTGTTGTCGCTTCAGGGTTTAACATACCGCTTTTAAGTGAGATTTTTACTTCAATATCAAATAACATCTAAATCACCTTTTCATCATCAGGAATAATTCTATTATAAACTTCAATATAGGCTTCCATTACCTCATCATCTTTTCCTTTTCTAAACAGTTCCTTATCAAGCATTTCCAATGTTTCGCTGTCCCACAGTCTGCATCCGTCAGGTGAAATCTCATCACCTAAAAGAATGTTTCCATCCTTGTCCTTACCGAACTCAACCTTATAGTCAACCAGAATTATACCTGCATCAAGGAAGAACTTGGTTAAGATTTCATTGATTTTCAATGCCTTTTCGGTTAGGATGTCGATTTCCTCTTGAGTAGCGATTCCCAATGCCTTGATGATTGAATCATTTAACATAGGATCGTGATATTCATCAGCCTTGAAATCCATTTGAACGATTGGAGGTTCAAGTCTGGTACCATCTGCAATAGGATATTTGCGAACAAGACTGCCTGTTGCAATGTTTCTTACAATGACCTCGATTGGAATCATATCAAGTTTTTTTGCAAGCATCACGTTAGGTTCAGGCAGGTCAATGAACTGGGTTGCAACACCATTTTCCTCTAAAACCTTAAAGATTTTAGCGGAAATTATAGCATTATATGCTCCCTTGTCGTTCATTACCTCTTTTCTTTCACCGTCACCGGCAGTCATGTCATCTCTAAACTCGATTATGACTTCATCATCATTGTCGGTAGTGAATACGCTTTTCACTTTTCCACTATTAATTAACTCTTTTTTATCCATGATATCATCAAATAAATTATTATAATATAATTTTTAGTTTTAATATTATATAAAAATAGTTTTTTAATAATAACTTCATTAGATAAAAACGAAAAAAAAAGATAAAAGAAATAGTTGTTAAAAAATTGCAATCATAATTTGTTGATTGGAATTCCAACACTTTCAGTTCTTGGAAATTTCATCCCATTTAAAATGCCATTTGGAAGTTCAGACATTATAATGACTGGAAACTCCTCATCAGGCCTTATAAACATTTGATGTTTGACATTCTGACGTGTCCTAACCACTATTTCATAATTATCCTCTTCAACAGTAAATTCACCATCGAGAAACACTTCATTGAAGGTCTGGTTTAAAAGATAATCCGGAAGAACGGCCTCAATAGCGAAATGATCAAGAATGTCTTTTAATATCATTTTTACTCCATACTAGGAAGCTTATCCTGGTCTGAATCATATGATGAACCGATTAAATCACCGGTTTTAGTATCATACTGACGGAATCCTCCATCGGAATATGTCACTTCACGGTACTGACCCTCACCATTTTGTTTATTATCTTTAACTTCCTCTTTGACGATATCGCCAACTTTATTAACTACAGAACCATCAGAACTGCCTGAAGAGGAACCATCTGAAGATCCAACATTACTTACTTTATCCATAACATCACCTACTGTATCAGGATTTAAGTCACCAAGACTTATTCCCATTTCATTCATGACATGAATTGCACCTACGCCACCAATGACCAATACTGCTACAATTATTGCCAATATAGCTAAAATAAAGCCTTTCATATTTTCACCTCGTTTAGCTTTTCAATAGTTATTTGAACCATGACATTAAAATACTTTTCTATTATCTTTATATATTTCAAAAATTAATATCATACATATGAATATGAAAAACACTGCCATACTTTTAATATTTTTATTATCCGTTTTGGGACTAATTCTTGGAGTTTACTATACTTCAGACGTTTCCTCTGACAACTCACAGGACAGCGATGCAGACTCAATTTCCATGGATGATGACAGTGATTTGACCATTACCCCCGAAAATAATGAAAGCAACGCTCTTGACAGGTTTTTTACTTGATTTAATTTAAAAAAAAAGAAAGGAAATGAGAGAATTAGACTCTCTCTTCTGAATTTTCCCAATTAGGGCTTTTAGAAGGCAACAATGTAAATGCTAGTGTTGCACCTAAAAGGAGTACAGCTGAAATTACAGTAAATATCAATTGGTCAGGAGTACTGTTTTGTATCACATCATACATTCCACCGATCCAGACAATAGTTACAAAAATCGGCAGGATATATTTGACTATTAAAATCCACCATTTGCCGAGCTTTATTGATTTGCTTCTGGAATTTAAAAAGTCAATGAGCTTTTCAGCCTTGAATATCCATGCAAAGATAATACATTCAAAGATAACACCCAACAATATTGCAATCTGGTTGATGAATGTATCCACATAACCAAGAACGGAACTTCCGTATGAGGTTGCATAAATCATGGATATAATCGCACCTACAACAATCAGTATGGTCATTGTCCTTTTTCTTGTCATACCGAATTTGTTTTGAATTGAAAATGACAACGGTTCGATAGTGGACAAAATGCTTGTAAGACCTGCAAGATAAACTGTAAAAAAGAACAATGGTCCCAATACATACGCCCAATTGCCCAATACATTAAATACTGTAGGATATACAATGAATACCAGACCGGTTCCCTGGGTTACAAGGTCCGCCACTGCGGTACCTGACTGAAGTGACATGTATCCCAGAATTGAAAATACACCCAATGCGGCAAAATTCTCAAACAATGAGTTTGCAAGAGCAATTGAAATGGTGTTTGTAATCAAATCAGAATCATCCTTGGTGTAGCTTGCATATGTAAATGCAATTGACATTCCCAGACTTAATGAGAACACAATCTGTCCGAATGCAGCCATCCATATGTCGAAATTACCTAAAAGTGACCAGTCAGGATGGAAGAGTTCGGCCAATCCAACTGAAGCTCCAGGCAGGGTCAAGGAAAATCCTACAATAATAATCATAATTATAAACAGCAATGGAACAAGAATTTTTGAAACCTTACCCAATCCTTTTTCCAAATCTCTATGTGAAATAAACCAAATGATTACCCAACCGACAAGCATTGCAACAGCAATCAACGGAATGAAACTTAATAATCCACTCAGGGAATCGGAGGATTGAAGAAGGGTTGTAGTGAAGTATGCATTAGGATCTGCTCCCCAACCCTTAAAGAAACTTAAAAATATATAAATTCCATCCCAGCCTAGAATAGCTGAGTAATAAATCATAATCATAAAAACAGCTACCGGCAAAAGCCACCCCAGATATTCCCATTTGGAGTTGATAGTTTTTACCGCCTTTGCAAATGAAGATTTGAAGTTATATCCAACACCATATTCCAGAATCAGAAACGGAATTCCCATCAAAAGGATAGCCACGATATATGGAATATAGAACGCTCCACCCCCATTGGAGTAAAGCACATAAGGATATCTCCAAATGTTTCCTAGTCCAACAGCAGAACCTATCATTGCAAGTATGAATGACATGTTACTGCCCCATTCATTTTTATCTGTCATAATTTCCCATCAATCAAAAATTTTATATCATATATTTTTGTCGAAAGAGTAATAAATAAGTTTAGATTGAAAAAAAGAAAAAATTATTTTTCCTCAGAATTTTTTAAATCTTCGGAAGCTTTACCTAAAGAAAGCTTATCGAGAACTGATGAACCATAATAAGGTAAAATTATCAAACCGATTATTGTAGCCAGCCAGAATGATATTGCCCTTTCTATAAGTGTAACTGGTGCAGCAAGTGAATATGCAACGCCCGCCTTTGAATAAAATCCTATCATCAGTCCATCGACTGCACCAAGACCTCCCGGCAATAGTGGAATCATACCGACAAGGGATGCAAGGATAAATACCTCTCCGATTACAATGACATTTAATGTTGCACCAAATGCAAGAAATACCACATAAACCCTCATGATTTCCATAATCCAAATGAGAAATGACAATGGAATTGAAGTGTACAATACATTCTTATCAGAAATCAGCAGTTTCATTGTCTTTTGAAACCCAAAAATGTTTTCATGAACATTGTTTTCCAAATCACTTGAATCCTTTTTGGAAAACCTTCGAACAACACCGACAATCCATCCTTCAACACGCCTTCCAAAATTGAGGTTTATACACATGTAAATAAGAATTAACAGGATTGCAGAAATAACAATTACTGATAATACCAACACTACAACAAGCCACTGGGCGATATCGAAATATAAAATCATTGAAACGATTGTTATTATTGCAAGCACGATGAATGGAAATGTGTCAAGCATCCTGTCAGCCACAACGGTTGCAAAGGTATTTTTTAATTCATATCCATGCTCTTTTGCAAGAATATAAGCCCTTACGGGTTCTCCACCACCACGTCCTGACGGAGTGATGTTGTTTACTGCCAGCCCCACCATCATAATCGGCAAAAGCTTTCTAAATCCGACATTGATATCGGCAAGATTGTTGAGTATTTTCCACCTTAATGTATATAAAAAGTAAGTAAAAATCTGCATGACTACCGCTAATGCAACCAGATTCAAATCAGCATCCTTTAAAGTTTCGATGAGGTTATCTATACCAACAAAATACACCATCACAATTAAAATAACTATACTGAATACTATGAAAAATGCAGATCTTTTATCCATATTAATAATATTAGTAGTCAGAATATAAAAATTTTTAAATATAACATGCGAGTTATTACTTTTATGAACAGAAAAGTAATAATTGCACTTATTGCAATAGTCATAATAAGTGCTAGTGCTTTTGTTCTCACAAATTCAAGTAATACAAGCAATACGTCAATCAATGTCGATGCAAATGCACTAGAGGACAGAGGAAACCTCATTGTTGACTCTGAAAGTTTGGACGAAAACAATGGACTATATCACACTGACAGTGCAGATACAAACGGAATCCTGATTAAAAATGGAGGCGCCCTCAAACTGGCAAAATCCATTATCAACAAAACAGGAGACACTGCAACTACCGGTGATGATGCTGATTTTTATGGTGTCAACTCAGCAATTCTCGTAAATACCAATGGTACATTGGACATCAGTGATGTTGAAATCAATACCAATTCCAAAGGATCAAACGGTATTTTTGTAACAAATGCTGAAGCTTCCGAATCAGGAAACTCTTCAGGTGGAGCATCAGGTGAAGGCGGCCAACCACCAGAAGCTCAAGGGTCAGGAGATGGAGGACAACCTCCGGAAATGCCTGGCTCTGACGGTGCCGGCGGGGCACAAGGCGGAAATGGTGGAGGCGAACAGCCTGGTCAAAGTAGCGTTGAAGGCTCTACCGAGGCAAACATCAAAAATGTGAAAATAACAACCCATTCCGACAAGTCAAGAGGTCTTGATGCAACCTACAACGGAGTTATCAATGCGGAAAATGTAGTCATCAATACCGACGGTCAAAGCTGTGCTGCTCTTGCAACAGACCGTGGCGAAGGTCAAGTTCATGTTAAAAATTCAGACATCAATACTGGTGTCAGCAAGACCAGCGGAAGGGGCTCACCTTTAATCTATTCAACAGGAAACATTACCCTTGAAAATACAAAGGGTACATCACATGTTTCACAGATTGCATGTATTGAAGGTAAAAACAGCATTGAAGTTACAAATTCACAGCTGACTGGTTACGCTGAAGGTAACAGACAGGACGGAGACGAATATGTTGACCTGGGAGGAGTGTTCATTTACCAAAGCATGAGCGGTGACGCTGATGTTGGAACATCCCTGTTTACAGCAAAGGATTCAACATTGTCAATCGCAGAGGACTCATCAGTTTATAAAGAGGCTCCGATGTTCCACATAACCAATACCGCTTGTGTTGTCAAACTTGAAAATACACAATTGAACTTTGGTAGCGGAGTTTTTTTAGAGGCATCAGGCCAGAATCAGTGGGGTACCCAAGGATCAAACGGAGGAGTCTGTGAACTCAATACCGACAATGAAAAAATAGATGGAAATGTCATTGTCGATGAAATAAGTTCTCTTAACTGGACAATGAAAAATACCGAATTTAAGGGAGCTATCAACTCTACCGGAAACACTACAGTAAATGTTGGTGAAGGTTCAACATGGACATTAAGCGGTGACAGTTCCGTTTCATCTCTAGAATTATCCGGAAACATAGAGTATGGTGAGTACTCATTAACTGTTAATGGTCAAACATACAACAGTTCAAATCCTTTTAAAGGATAGGAAAGATTATTTCTTTCCTAATTTATTTTTTTTAGCAGTTTTTTCCTGCATTATAAACTTTTTCTAACAAATCTTTTTGTGATTTTACATTTCCCAATGCCTTAAACACTTCCATAATGTTTGGATTAACTGAGAAGTTGATGAAGCTTTCAAGACCGGTCAATGCATCGCCACAGTCACTTCCTGCGGCAAGAACAATGTAGTAATCCACATTTTCCAGATGCCTGAAAATAGGATAGCATCTGTCAAAAAACATCTTCAAGGTTCCGCACATTTCAAAATAGTACACTGGAGTTGCATAGACAATAACATCAGCTTTAAGCATATCTTCAAGAATCGGTGCGATTCCATCATCCTGAATGCACTTCATTTCAGGAGTCTTACAGGCATAGCATGCCTTACATGATGAAAATTCAATGTCTTCCAAGAAATACTTTTTAACGCTGTTTCCCCCATCAATGGCTCCCTTCACAAATTCATCACATAATGTATCTGAATTTTGCCCTTTTCTTGGAGAGGAACTTATTACAACAACGTTTTTACTCATCTTCAATCCACTCTTTAGCATTTGAAACGTTGCCTCTGAATCTCATTCCTTTTGCAAAGTCAAGTTCAGGATAAGCCTTTTGCAAGTCACTTACACATCCGTCAATGCCTGTTCCTCCGGAAGTGCAGAATGCCTTGATTGTTTTTCCTTTCAAATCAACGCTTTCAATGAATGTATTGATTATTGTCGGTGCGGTATACCACCATACGGGAAAACCGATTACAACGGTATCATATTTTTCCACATCACATGTTTCAGCAATTGGAGGGCGGAATGTCCTGTCGTTCATTTCTATTGTTGAACGTGAATTCTTGTCCCTATAATCCAAATCCGCTGAAGTGTAAGGTTCAACAGGTTTGATTTCAAATAAGTCGTATCCGTTTTCATTTGCAATCTTTTCAGCTATATTTTTTGTAACGCCACTTGCTGAGAAATATGTAACTAAAACATTACTCATTTTATCACCTAATTATAAGATACTATCAACTAATATATAATTGTTTACATTCACAACAATCATATTCAAAAAATAATATAAGCAACTTAAAAGATAATATATTACATTAATAAATTAAATGAGGGTAATAAATTATGTCAAAACCTGTCGTTGCAATAACAAGACCCATTGACAGAGCGCAGAAAGCATGCGAAATTGTTGAAAACCTGGGTGGTGAAGCTTTTCTTGCACCCACACTTGATTTGAAGCCTGTTAACACAGATTCCCTAAAGGAACTGGTGGCAAGAAAAGATGAACTTGACTGGATTGTCTTTACCTCCCCAACAACAATTGTCTCACTGAACAAGTTTTATCCAGACTTTATCAAAAACCTTGACTGCAAACTGGCCGTCATCGGAAACAAAACCGGAAAACTGGCTGAAAAGAACGGACTGAAAGTTGATTTGATGCCTGATGACTTTACTGCCGAAGGTTTGGTTGAGGAGTTCTCCAAAAGAAACATCACAGGCAAAACCATCGGAATTCCAAGGACAGCATCTGCAAGATCAACACTTCCGGAAGGTTTGGAGGAGCTTGGAAATAAAGTGATTCTTGCTGAAGCATACAAGTCACTCTTTCCGATGGATGAAGCCAAGGTTTGTGAACTTATCTCAAAGATTGAAAACAGACAAATCGATGCGATAACATTCACAAGTCCTCTGACTGTTGAAAATTTCTTCAAGATTGCAGACGATAAGGAAAAACTGGCAAAGCTCCTGAATGACAATCTGCTGACCGTCAGCATAGGTCCGATTACCGCAAGAGTTTTGGAAAAATATGACATTGCCCACATTTACCCAGACACTTATACAGTTCCGGACATGATGGAACTATTATTCAAGCAATTAGATAGGTGAGAATATGATAACTATTTGGCCACAATACTTAGATAAAGATTTAACCCTAAAGCAAGGTCGTAAAATAGCCAAGGAGTATGCTGTTAAACAACCAACACTCAATGAAATTGAAAGAGCACTTAAAAGACTAAATTTACCTCACAGCGTGCAAAAGGAGTTTTCATATCCTGGAAAATGGTATGAAAAATCAGGAAGGGTGCTCGTTGAATGGGACAAAACAAAACTTGAACTTATACGTGAAGTTAGCTTAGAAATAAAAAATATGAGAAACTGATTAATATGCAATTACCCATTGAAATATCAGTTACTTATAAAAAACATTAGTAATCAAATGCTCTCTGATAACCTTTTTTATAATTCAATAAGAAAGTGTTATTATGAATGACGAGCAACTATTAAACAATTTAGCAAATACATTCAATCATTCAAAGGAGACACGAAAACTCTATAAACATGCTTTAACAAAATATTCCACATATTTTGGCATGAGTCTTTACGAATTATTGATGGAAGCAGAAGAAGATGAGAATAAAGGAGTTAAATGGAAACATCGCAGAGTAAAAATCAGATTAATTGAATATAGACAAAAATTATTTGAAAAATATGCATTAAACTCTGTTAAAACTCATATGGTGGCTATAATCAAATTTTATAAATTTTATGACATCGAAATATATGAAATACCAAAAATTAATGAAAAGGCTGCCGAAAAACCAACTCCTATTTATTTTAAAGATTTACCTGATAAAGAAGTTATAAGACAAGCTTTAACAATTGTTTCACCTGAAATGAAAGCCATAATCTTATTTATTTGTTCTAGTGGCTGCGGTCGTGCTGAAACATTGAGTTTGACAATTCAGGATTATATTGATGCATTGTCTGAGTATTTACCAAACAGAAGAATGGATATTTACCAAATAATTGATTTTCTTAATGATAATGACAATATAATCCCTACTTTTAACATTAGAAGATTGAAAACTAACAAATATTATACCACCTATTGTAGTCCTGAAGCAGTAAAAGCCATAAATGCATATATTTTAACACGGAATGATAATGTAACAAATGATAGCAAATTATTTAATATGCATGGAGCATATTTCATTACTTATTTTCAAAGAATAAATGATAGGCTTGGATTAGGAAAAGTAGGCAAATATAGTAGGTTTAGAAGTCATATGCTTAGGAAATTTCATGCTTCTGCATTATATAATGATGGTATGAGTAAAGACGATGTAAACGATTTGCAGGGAAAAGCTAAAAACAAAACCGATGAAGCTTACTTCATGACCAATCCTGAAGATTTGAAATATGAATATATCAAACATTTGCATGCTGTAACAATCAATAAAGATGTAGAAAAACTATCCATTAAATCTCCAGAGTTTGTTCAGATGGAAAATGAAAATAAACAATTACAATCAGATTTAGATGATATGAAGGCAGATATTGCAAGTTTAAAGAAAATTTTGGGAGGTGGTAAATAATCCTCTGACAAAAATATATTAAAATTGAATTATTTTGTTTAAAAAAGAAAAAAACACAATTACAGAATTAATAATAGTATTACTCCCATAATTGCCACTACTACAAAGAATAATTTAATACTATAACTTAAACAAAATACTAAGAACCAAAATAGAAATACTACAAATAATAATGCCAATACGAAAAAATCACCTCTTTTTCTATAAATTAACATTTTTTATACACGATAATATTATTATATTTATACTCATTAATAATACTATTTAATCTCATTTTTCTATATTGGAGAAATGTTATACTTGTACCAATATCATTAATTTTATGCAATTGAATAGTATTTCTGATTTTTTGTTAAACAGTGATTTTTAAAACATCGGTGTTTTATTTTTTCGAGTGTACAATTTAACATAAAATAAAGAAAAATAATGAACGATTAAGCATTATATCAAAAGGAAAAGGTTTATATATTCAAAAAACATATGTATAATTAACCTTCACTGAAACTTAATGTATACAATCATTTTTCAATGAAAGGTAACAAAAATAGAGTGGTGAGAAAAAAAGTGATAAAAAGTTCATAAAAAAGGATGATAAGTAAAAAATTATATTTATTTTATGAATAACGAGCTGATAAATATGATTTTTCTACTTTATCCTATTAGTTGGGGTTAAAATGAAGAATAAAAAAAAGTTAAACGAGTTGACCAAAACTGTAAAACTAATAATTTTTCTAAACTTAACCCAATAATAAGTATATATTAAGCAATATATAAAGATTTCCACGATAGGAAATCAGTATTTTTTTATTATTGGCGAATGAATGGAAAAACATTATTTTTCAAACTTTTTTTATTTTTCACACTTACTTTCAGGAATATTGTCTCTTGATCCATACTCCTGACAATTATCAATTTAACCCTGTTTCTAATACTCTCTCTTGTATCTTCAATTGAGAAAATATGAGCTCAAAATCTTTGTATCGGTATATTTATATGTATGGCGATATAAAATAAGAATTAGATTAATAATTTGTTATATTTTGTTAATCTGAAAATGTAAAATCTCCAATGATTTGTTCTAAGGACAATGAGGAGTTGAACGAGTTGACCAAAAATGTACGAAATTAGAAAATGGGTAAACAAGCCAATCTTGAAAGAAGTGGTGTGTACTAACATTAACTTCCAAGCCCTTGAAGAATTTCTTGCTGAAATCAACCTCAGTGAACACGAATTCTTTGAGATGTACGAGATTGAAGAAATAGAAACTGGATTAATGAATAATGAAGCTTTATGCAACATGTAATCCCTTAGACTGTCGAATTTTTGAAATAATCTAAAAACGAGTTGACCAAAATGAAAGAAGAAATAATAGATGGTGTACCTCATGTTTTAGTCCCAAAAGATGCTTGGGAGAAAATATGGGATGTATTCGATAGAATTGAAAAAATGGGTGAATAGAATGTCAGTTTATTCACCTTATATTGTATATCCACCTGAGGCAGATGAACTATTTGACTGTCCTCAAGATGACTGTGAAAACTGTACCTTTGATTGTGATATCAAAAGTGGCAGTGCCAACGAGGTGGACTAAATGACCAAAACTGTAAATCCATTTGTTGAAAACACCGATGGTATCCTAACCCACTCAGGTGAAGTTAAGGTTGCCAAAGGTGGAGTAAAACAAAAAATATTGAATATTAGTGAAAACGGCAAAGTTTTAGTGTTGGGCAGAAAAAGAGCCTATGCAGTTGATATCCATGTCAAACTATTGCCATTAATGCATTATGCTGAAAAAGGTGATACTGGCTTCATTAAATTTAAAAACGGTGAAGCTTTTATCATCGGTTTCAAAAAGAATGTAAAACGAGCTGATAAAAATGAGAGAAACAATCCGTAAGATGAAATTACATCTAGAAGATGATTGCTACATTGCTTTTGTCTCTGCAAATGATAATTTTGATTTTGGACTCTATAAAAATGATGATTATCATTTCATTGACGGTAAAACACTGGCAATACATCGCAAGAATGGTAGAACAACTATAATCAATTTAGAATTGATTATCGCAATTTGTGTTCGCAGGAGTTTGATTTAAATGTCAAAACCTGCTAGATTGTATCCTAAACCTGAACCTATTGCCATTGATCCACGATTTGTGTATTTAGGCAGTGGAGTAACAGGTATGTTGTTCTTTGTTGTAGGTTGGACTTTTCAAAATATTGGGGTATTCGCATGAATATTCCCAATATTCCTGTTAGGAGGGTGTTATAAATGGGATTAGATATGTATCTTTATGGTGCAATCCATAAAATTGATTCCGAAACTTGCACTTCAAAAATTAAACTTGAAGAAGTTGGCTACTGGAGAAAACACAATGCTATCCACAATTGGATGGTAAAAAATGTTCAAGACGATGTCGATAACTGTGCTATGTACTATGTATCAGAACACAGCTTGAAGAAACTCCTAGTGGCATGTAAAACAGTTTTAGAAAATCCTACAGTGGAAAATGCTATGAAAATATTACCTACTGTAGATGGCTTTTTCTTTGGCGGAACTGATTTAACTGATGATTTTGAACTTGAATACTATTTAGATGGTTTAAAATACACTGTTCAGTTAATTCGTGATTTACTGTTAAAAGATGAGTTTGAATATTATATTTACCAATCAAGTTGGTGATTAGATGGAAGCTAATGTAATTTTAGAATATTTTGACAAATTAAACGATGAAAACGCAATGTTCATCGAATTTAGGAACAGAGGTCAATTATTAGTTGATAATAATGACATCGTTCGTGTAAATGGCAGTTTAATTGAAATTAAATCCGATAGTATTGGAGTATACATTTCAGAATTAGATGAAATTATTGGATTAAAAATCTGTAATCGTGTAGACCTCATTAATAAAGCAATACTCGGTGAAATCGCTGAACAAATGGGTGATTCATAATGGTAAAAGCCGAATTAATTGAAAGTCCAAGAGTATCTCAAGATACCAGTTTAATCAATGTAAACAGTGTTCCTGATGTGGATACTGCTATCGAACAATGGGATGCTTACCAAAAACTCTGTAAAGGATTGTTGAATGACACTGACTACCAAGAAATTGTAGTCAAAGAAAAAGATGCTGATGGCAACTATGTCAGTGTTAAAAGACACTTTAAAAAGAAATCAGCTTGGCAAAAACTTGCTAGAGCATTTAATGTCGACACTCACATTGTAGACCGTGATTTACAAAGAACCAAAATGGGAAGAGTGAAAGAAGCATACTACTGCGTCAGAGCAACACTTCCTAATGGCAGAACTGTCGAATCAGATGCCTTATGTTCTAGAAGTGAAAGAGGCAAAGATAAAGTTTCAGACCACACTATTATGTCTACTGCAAAGACTAGGGCAACTAATCGTGCAATTGCAGAGTTAATAGGTGCTGGTGAAGTATCAGCTGAAGAGATGGGTGCTGAAAGAAGAAGCATTGACAAATCTTCAAAATTTTTGAATGAGAGTGATCAATAATCACTCTCCACAATTTTTAATGGTGGAATAATTATGGATGATGTAAATGTTGTAAAAGACCAAACTATCAATATTATTGGCGAAATGCCGGTATTATTCAAACTTGGATTAAAAGCATTGATTAAAGCTAAATCAGATGCTTTGATTCAATTAAGAGAACTTGAACTTGATTTATTAAATGCTAAACATGATTTAGCTGATAAAGAAAGGATTATCTTATTAACAACTGATTTCAAAGAATTGGGCTTAACCAATGAAAAGATGAGAAATGCATATGTTAGTGAGAAATTAAGTGATGTAAAAATCAAAATCGATGTTAAAAAACACACAATAACATCTAAAAAAGATGATATTGAAATTATGAATGATTTAATCAGATTAAATGAGTTAGAATTACAAGGAGAGTAGAAAAAATGACTTTTGAAACTAAACAAAGTATTTTCACTAGTACTGAACTAGACTATGAAGAAATTGTAGACATACCTGACGGATATGAAAAAGCTGAATTAAAAGACTTTGAAGATGGAACCATCATTACTGGCAGACCTGAAATGTCCTCTGTAACTTCCTACACCTTTGACGATGACGGTGAAGAAGTAACAATTAATAGGTTCAAATTATTCATTTTCAAAGATGATGAACAGTTATATGTTGAAATCAATGTCAACCTTAAAAACGATGGAGATATCCACAAAAATATCCGTAAAGGCAGTGTTCTATTTGACTTCCTGACATCTATTCTTGAATTAGAAAACCCTGGCAGTGTTGGCAAATCCAACATCATCAGAAATGTTAATCTAGCAGAATACCGTGAATTCGTGAACAGATTAACTGAAATGACAATTCAGGTGAAAGAAAAAAGTGGAACTTATGTATACTACAGCTTTTTAATCAAAGATGTCCAAGTACAATAAAAATGTAGGTTTTGAAAATGGATGAAGGAAGTTCAGCTAAACAAATTAAAAAAGCCATAGAGCATGTGTATAAACCATCTTATGAGCTTACATTCTTTAAAAACTTAATTAGTGCTTTTTATCTTCAAGGCACTGATTCCGAAGTTGTAGAGAAAATTCTCATTGAATTATACAATCAACTTCCTTCTCATGAGAAAACATTAGGTGACATTGTAAAATTGTTTGATGACATTTATATTGGTGATGCAAAACCCAATAGTGGATTAAAAGGTATAGAACAATTTATCACTGACAAGCATGATAAAAAGACTGCATTAGAACTAATTCGTGATTTGAATAAGATAATCATTCCTTATGACACCAACAAGATTTACAAATTACAGATTGGTTCTAACAAGTATATTGTCATGGATTACAGAAATAATGAAGTTACTGTTCAAATCATTGACTGGAAGAAAGGCATTGAAGTAACTGATTATACTCGGATACTTCTTTGTTATCCTGTTCAAATAACAATCCATGACAATCCAATCAGTGATGCAGGTAGAACATTCAGTATAGAGTGGGTAACAACAAAGGACGGACATTTCCATACCAAAAATATGAGTATTCCTGAAATAGAACAATATCTGACAGACCACGGATATGTTCTTTCACCTAAACACTTCAAAGGTGTCGTAACTGCTTTAATTCAAATCGCCATTGAAAATGAGCTAGCTATCATTAAAAATGACATAGAAACACCTGGTTTCTATTATAATGACATTACTAAAAGTTTAAACATTATAGATTTTGAATTAAAGCCTGTGAACTTTGAAAAGTTGAATATGGCACTTGATCTAATTGAGGATTTGAAGAATTACTTTGTAGGTCAGGAAACAAAACTTGCTACCACCCTAAAACATGCATTGATTGTTCCTTTTGGTTTTGCTAAAAAACAGATGGGATTGCCACTAGAAAACCTGATACCGTACATCTACCACTTTGGAAAAGGTGGCTCTGGTAAAACTACAATTGCCCGTATTGGGGCATATTTCTATGGTGAACCGAATAGTGAAACCGACATTGGAGGTTCTGAATTTGACACTGTTCCAAGAATAGGTGCGCAAATATCAAAATCCACATTTGGTCTAATTGTTAATGAACCTGATAATGTTTTTAACAACAGAAGCTGTGTAGAAACATTGAAAACTTGTGTTGAGAGAACAAATGCAAGGAGAAGATATGAGGGTAGGAATTTAGCAACTATCCTCGCATTATCCACTGTTTCTTTCACTTCTAATAGTGCATTACCAAATGTAGAGGGATTAACAAGAAGATTTGTCCAATTATTGTATTCTCATAGTGAGAAAAAGTCAGATAGTGAGAAAAAAGCATTTATGGAACATTTCCGAATGGATACACCTGAATTATGCCTTTTTCATCGTTTGAAATATCTTGCTGATTTCGCAGTAAATGAGATAAACAATGATATAGAATTGTTAAGATTGCCTTGGCAGGAATTATCCAACAGCTTAATCCTGAGAGCATATGCAGACTGTGAAAGACAATGTCCTGAGTGGCTATTATCATTCGCAGAAGCAGTAACACTTGAAGAACTTGATGATGAGGAAATAGATGAGATTAGAATGTTTTTCATTGATGAGATTAACAAGCACAATAAAAATATCCGTGTATACTCATCCGAAGATGGATTCCCAATGAATCAAGATGACTTCTTCAGTGATAATGTTAAAGACTCAAGAGACTTCTCAGACCGTGTTTTTAATGTTATTAATGAACGATTAATACCGTATATGGTCTTGCATCATGCTAGGAATGGTAAAGATTATGTTTGCTTTACAAGTGGATTAAAGAAAGCTATGCATAATGTCAATCAAGCCTGCTACGATGTAAAAGGGATTGCAGAATTGTTAGGTTGGAAGTATAAACTTGTTAGATTGGATAAACCTAGAAAGGTTATGTTAGTTAGGTTTGATAAGTTTTTAACATTTCTATATCCAAATTTAAGTGAAAAGGGTGATAATTAATCAGGTAATTTCTTGAAGTAACTTCATTGAAAAAAAGTAACCTAAGGCACTAAGTTACCAAATCTTAAAATTTTAATGAATTCTAAGCCATTTATTTTATAAATTAAGTGGTTTAAATTCATTTAAAATTTTTCGTAAAAAAGTAACTTATAGCCAATTTCGTGGTACCCCTATACTAGAAAAATATGCTTACATTGGTAAGTTACTGGGTTACTGAGTTACTAATTATTGGCAAGTTACTAGGTTACTAAGTTACTTTATTTTGATAAATTACCAAGTTACTAGGTTACTAAGTTACCTAACATAACGAGCTGGTAAATATGATAAAATGTGAATGTTATCCAAATCATCACTGTTGTAAGCATTTCCATACCTGCGAGTTTGGAATACCAATGAATTCAACATATTCGACATTGCTAAAAGAATTAACCTTTGAACTAAGGCATTTAGATGACTTAAAACAAAGACAAAATGATTATTTCAAAGTATTAACAGAGATACGAGAATTACAATATGCAGTAACAGTTTGCATTAAGGGAAAATTGGTTCAAGTTCCAAAACTCAATGCTTTGGGTGATTACATCATAAAGCCTTATGATGTCATTGTAGATTTAAACTATAATGTTATTTCTCAAGAGATCAAAGATACCGAGAATATAATTCGTGAATTAAGAAAAAAAGAACAAAATATATTAAAAATATTGAAAAAACGAGCTGATAAATATGATTAATGTATATGAAGAGTTTGTAAAAGACTATAATAATCCTAACATCACTGGAGAAGATGTTAAACGATTAAATGGATTAAATGCAAGACAATACTCTCATTTACGTGCTGAAGCATTGTCTAACGGTGATATATCATCTCCTAGACACATGAACACCACTGGGGCAAAATTCTATACCAAGACTAAAAATGGCGATTATATTGTGAAAAAACAATATGGCAATAAAACCGTGTTAGTCGGAAGATTCAGTGATGAAGCAACAGCCCAAATGATAGTATCATTATGTAAGGCAGTAAATTGGGATTTAGACAAAATCAATCGAATAATAGATGAAAATAAGATTAAACCTAAAAATTACAGTTTCGTCAACGGTTATTATACAGTGCAGAAAATGATTGATGGTGAAAGGGTGGTTTTTCATAGGTTTAAACACGAAGCTCAAGCTATCTATATGGTGCATGAATTAAGAAGAATGGGCTGGGACAAGTCCAATGTCGATTTAATACTAGATGAAATGAGTTTGAATTAATCTATATCTTTTAGGTGAGATTTAGTACAAAAATCTAGTCGATTAAATTATTGGATGGGTTGATAATTCTAAACAAACTTGTATTAACTACTATTGTTTAGATTAATCGACTCATTGATAATTTCAATAGCCAAATTCAACCTAGAATTAATATTTAGGAGATAAAATTATGATACGAGTCATTGAAACCGAACACTTTATTGAATTCACTGATTTAGAAGTGAACCCCAAAGGCAGCAGAAAGTTAGAACTGTTAATCAACCAATTCCCTGAAGAACTGAAGTTAATCGATTATCAAATTGTATATGGCGAATATACTTCAATTTCAGATGAAAACTCAACAATTAATTCACTAATCGATGAGTTGGAGAATGTAACCTGTGAAATACACTGCTATTATCGTGTTCTGTTTTTGAAAATAAAATCTGAAAATTAATAAGGAGCATCAGCGAACAACATGAGGATTGATAAAATGACAGATTTAACTGCATACGGAATTTTAGGATACATAGCTTTGATAATTGCAATTATATGCATTCGTATACTTGCAGTTTTTGTAGTTGCAGGTGCAATTGCAACCCACATTGGACTCCATGGTATACTGTGGTGGGCAAGTGCAATCGTGATATTTTTAGTAATAAATGCCGTAATAAGTGGATTGAGTAGAAACTAGGAGGATTAAATGTTTTACTATGTTTTAGGTGGAGTATTATTTGCATACTTTGCAATTATATTTTTTGCAATAATTGAGAAATTGTTTGAGAATTTACAGGATAATGATCAGGAGGCAGAATAGTATGAAAGTTGTAATTGATTCAAGAGAAACTGACAGGATAAGACCTGCAATGTTTCATTTTTCATTAAATAACAGCGTATCTATTGAGGAACTGGATACTGGAGATTATATCTTTGAGGAAAATGGTCAAAAAGCAGTATTCGAGTACAAAACAATGCCAGATTTCATAAATTCGGTAACAGAAGGAAGAGTATTCAATCAAGCCATAGACCAACAACGAGAATTTGCCAATCACTTCGTTATAATTGAGGGAACAGATGATGACAGAAAAAAGATTTGCGATGAATTATATTATTCTACAGGTGTTTCTTTCACTAAGGCACAATTCTACGGTGCGATTGCAAGGTTAAATACCTTTACAACAGTACTTCGTGTTCCTAACAGAAAGACCGCATTCGAGGTGATGGAGCAACAGTCTAAGAAATGCTTCGATGACAAAGCTGTCGCAAAGGTGTTCCCCAAGTCAGAGGGAAATCCTGCATTCAGATATTTGTGCTACTGTTGTCAGGGAGTTGGCTCAAAAACTGCAGAAAAGATTGTAAACGAGTTAAAATTAAACAATTTAGAAGACATTATTTCACTTAAAAAAGAAGAATTAATGACAATTTATCGAATAGGTGAGTCCACGGCAGATAGCATCTTGGAGCAGGTTCGTAAGGACTGTTCATAAGAATTCCTGCATTTTCCGATTTAATAAAACGATACCTTTATATGTACAATTGGCTCTACTATAATTAACTGTCGTTAAAACGGAATTGGGAGCTTAAAATCCTCTTAAATTCTGTTTTAAAAGCAGATAATTTGTAAAACCCAAATGGAGAGCTGATAATTATGAAATTAGTTGAAAGCAAAATTGAAAACTTGACCGTGACTGTCGAAATCGATGAAAATGAAGACCACCACAAATGGAGTGGCTGTCCTCAAATCATCTGTGAAGGAAACACCTGCCTTTTTGAATCCGTTGATGCTTTAACAGTTATCAAAGCAGTAGCAACTTCTGAAACAGTAACAGAATTCGTTGAAAAAGTCAGTGGAGACAACACCTGGCAAAAAGAAAAACTTGCCGAACCAATTTTCAAAGCACTAAACAAAAAAGCAGTTGAAAATGTCAACAAAGCTGTAGTAGACTGCTTAGATGTAGCTTTTACTGATGATAACAAAGACTTGTTTGACTTCAGAGAAGATGACAAAGACTGTTTAAACTGTTGTTTAAACCACTATGCCAATGAATTCGATGGTAGATTTGATAAACTTGGTGAAAAAGAACAAATCAAATATTTAGTACAATCAGCACTTGCTGATTGCTAAATTCTTTTATTTTTAGGTGCTTATTATGTATGTCGGTGATTTAATCAGGATTTTGGAAAAATGCGATGAGAACGATGAAGTTACATTCATTTTCGATGAAAATAGCAACTCTCACTGGGAGAGAGAACACGGTCTCAAAGAAGTAACAATGGTCAATGTCTGTGGCTACAAAATCAATGGTAAAATAGCTATGTCAAATGGAATGAGTGCCAAACTTCTCAAAGGTGATGAAGAGTCAATCTTCATAAAATAAGGTGTGATTAAGATGGTTAGAACATTATCTCAAATGAGCAACAGTGAATTGCTCGAAATCGTTCAAATGAAGATGGCAAACGGTGGATTAACCATGGACGAGATTGATGCTTGTCTCTGGTTTGAAACCAAACTTTTAGATGGTGAAAAATTAACTGATTCTGAAATCGATGAACTAGGAAACATGTAAGGTGGGATTAGAATGGCAAACGGCATTTACGATGAAAAAGACTGTGTAGTAGTCTATGATGTTGAATTAACAGATGAGGAATATGAACTTTTGTTAGAAGATGATGAATTGTGTGATGAATTCATTGAAGAGCTATTAGATTTGTATTAGGTGGTAACTATGTATGGAGAAACAATCGATGAAGTGAGAACTGAAGTAAATATGGAATTATGTATCGATGTGTTAATTAACACTGATTTCATTGAAGTAACAAAAATTGACAAAACTCCAATGCCTAGATGGTGTGCTGAGGTATTTTTCAAATCTCACAAAGGATACTGGCAAATCCGTGAGTTTATAGATGACCTCAGAAGCAGAGGTTACTATATGATGTTGGTAGATGATTTTAATGGTGGAGAATCAATTTTGATTTCTAATATCTATAAAAAAGTGGGAGGCGACTAATCCCACTTATTTTAACATTTTCTAGGTGATTACGATGGTGAGAAGATACTTGAAAACAATACTCAATGAAAACGGCATTAGTTTTGAAGAAGACAGGAATAGCTTCATTATTGACTGTGGTGGAAATGACAGCGATTTCATTAAAATGGTTGGTATTATCAACGACAGAATGGAAACTTGGACTTATGACCTCAATTTAACATTAAACATTAAAATCGACACTGGTTATGAAAAAATCGTGATAGAATATTGGCAGGAGTGAGATAAATGGTATGGAGAGGAGATATTGAAAAACACTATGAAAATGTCAGTAAAACATACCAAGTCATGAATTTACTTGATCAAGATGACTTGGCAATGAGAAATGGTTTAAGAGCATTAATTCTTGAAGAACTTAAAAAATCATGTGAATGCATTATAGAATGGATAGGAGATGAAAACAACAGATATTCATATTTTTTTTTTTTTTCACTTAATTTTAATGAAAATTACTAATTCTTGTTGATTACCAAATGCTCTCTTGGAAAAGTGGCTTATAATTACTAGATACCAATATAAATGTAGGAGTCACATATTCCAGAACTTTTTTTGATATGGAAAAAAGTTGTTTAAATTTGGTAATGGTTGAGAACCTGGAAATGTGGCTCTATTCTCCTATTTATACAAATTTTACTTCAAAGATACAATTTATACTGATTTTTATTATCTTTTCTAAAATATTCTAATTCTATATAGATAAGGCTGTCAAGAAAATATAACTCCATATGTTTGATTAATCTAGTGAATGAGTTGTATAATCTAGACAATGCAGATATTATAGCTATTAATTTAATGGCTTGTATCATTCAAATTTAGCACTCATTTTTTCTAGATTAAATTTTCACTGCAAAATCAACTTCCAGTAAAATTCACTAAAATTATATGTACGCCAAAAACGAACATAATAACGAGGGATACAATGGAACTTTCAGATGAAATGTGGAAAGAAGTGGGCTTTGTGATATCCTCAGGATATAGATCAAAAGTAATGAAATCTCTTGACGGACAAACAAAAATTCCTACTCAAATTGCAAAAGATACAGAAATCTTGCAAAATCATATGTCTGCTGTTTTAAAACAATTAGGAGAACACGAACTTGTTGAATGTGTAAATCCTGAAGCTAGAAAAGGTAGACTATATCGATTGACAGATAAGGGTGAAGAAATAGTGAAAGAATTGTAATTCATCACCTTTAAACAAACATTTGTTGGAGCAAACCTTTTTTGAATTTTTTAACATCTTCAATATTAGTCTCTATAAATTGAATTTTAGTGTCCATGTTGGACAGAATATCAACTATTTTCTCTTGTTCTTCGATAGAGGGTAATAAAACTGGAATAGTGCTCAATGTATCATTATTTAATGTTATTCCTTTTGCTGCCTGAGAGCCATATTTTAAAATATTTATAGAACTCAAATAATAATACATATATTCTGTTAGGATATCACTAGTTTTCCATTTAAAATTACAAATGGCTTCATTAGTGAACATATCCTTTTTTAAAATGCCTAATCGTCCAATAGTTAATTTAAAACTCATTATTAAGGTATCTTTTTCAACGATTTTTTTATTTTTACATCCTTCATCAGTGATTTTTTTGCTAGTTTCAGTGATATATTTGCCTTGATTCATATCTGCAATTGATAACCAATTAATATCTCCGTCCCAATAATTAGGATTGGAAGTTGAAGGAGTAAAACCTTTTCCGATTGTACTTATGTCACCCAAATTAACTTTGTTCCAGTCATCATCAAAATTAAATCTTAATTTCTGTGCGAAAATCTGTTGCATCAAATACTTCTTGAAATCTTGATAATACTTGTATTTCTCACCCAATAACCCAATTTTTAAATCT
>NZ_CADAJR010000024.1 GCF_902788255.1 uncultured Methanobrevibacter sp. | reverse complement strand
GTTACTGAGCCGTACGCCACGAGCCTAAACTCGTTCGACTTGCATGGCTTAATCGAATCCCAATAGCAGTAACATCTGCCAGGATCAAACAGAATTGAACACATAACAGACATAATAAGTATAAAGTATTATGAAGTACGCTAAAATATAGACGAGTATTACACTAAACTAGTTTGTAACTAATTCACCACATACTACAAAACCAACATCATACTTGAGAAAATTCAAGTACTCACAAAATGTATAGCTACATGTGGAAAGCAACCATCATAGTAAAAATTGTTCCATACAATGTTACTTAGGTCATCGCCATAAAACACATAGCACATTTAATAGACAGACAAATTTCATTAACAAATTCAATTAAAAAATATTGCAAAAATATATCAATATTTACATAACAATATAAAATAACTTTTAATGTAAAAATAACAAATGAAAATCAATATTATAATCAATATCAAATTTTTAAAAAATATACAAAAAATAATTTTAAAAATCTTAAAAAATCAAAATAAAAAATGAAAAATCAATGAAATAATAAAATAAAGAAGAGTATGGAGTTTTACATACTCAAAAGTGTTGGTAAAAATAAGTAGTATATAAATGTATTGGCAATATTTATATATTAATCCAATTTTTTACGGATTACAGAAATAATTCTTGTTAAACTTCTATGCATTTTAATGCCATATTGTTCAACTATTTCAAATCCTACTTCATCAACCATAGGTTTTAAATCAACATAATGAGGAGAAGCCATACAAAGGTAAGCGTCATCCTTCATATTGTCATAGATTGCATGGAAAAATTCATTGAATATCTCCTCACCATCAACATCACCAGTTGATGTGGAGATTCCATAAGGGGGATCTGTAACCACACTTGCAACCTTTTCATACATCTTAAGTTCACGAACGTCCAAATGGAAAGTTCTGTAGTCTGTTATTCCATAATAATCCAAGTTAATGGCAGTACCATTCTGCATTTTCCAATAAATATCTGATCCAACCAGTTTACATCCTATTAATCCGGCTTCAATCAGTATTCCTCCTGTACCGCAAAACGGATCAAGCAACAGCTCCCCTTCCCTAATCCTGGAAAGGTTTACCATGCATCTTGCAAGTTTTGGATTCATAGATCCAGGATAGAAAAATGGTCTTTTATGAGGTTTACTGTCTTCAAAATGTTTTTTGTCCAATTTAATCCTTTCAATACCCACAAATAAATCATTATCATGTGCAACTACCCTAACCAATGTTTTCGGTTTTGATAGATTGACTTTAATATTCTGTGAATTATCAAGAATCAATGTACCCAATTTTCTTTCATATCCTACAGTGTCAATTTCGGAACGAATTCTTTTAACACGTACGGCAAAACTTTCATCAATATATGCTGACCAGTCAACAGTCAGAACATCCTTTTCAAGATTATCCACATCGGTTTTCAAAATCAGTTCATGAACCTCGTGAGTGTAACCCAGTCTTCTGGTTAAAATCTCATAGTATGGATTAAAATTTTCCTGAGAAATATCTTTTAAAATGACTAAACCCTCGGTTACCCAATCAACTTGAGTGTCCATTTCTTCACATTCAATAACTGCATTCAGTTCCGCCAATGGCAGTTCAGGATGTTCCTGTGATTGTATACATAATAATTCCATGAAATTCACCTAAATCCGAATATATTTGTTGCTTTATTAAAAAGAAAATTTGGAATAACCTTAAATATTAACACATTTTGAAACCTATTTCTTGAATTTGTCAAAATGCCTTTGAATTACATCCTCGGACAAACCCATATCTTCCTGTGAATTTTGGGGATGCTTTTCAACAACTTCCTCATAATAATCTTGAGGTTCATTATTTTGATAATAATCTTCACTTCTATAAGAATAATCATCGGTCCTTTGATTATAATGGTTTTCCCTTGGAGGGTTGTTTCTAGGATTGTCAAAACCTGAGTAAGGTTCATATTCATAAGTGTGGCGAGGGTTATTTTTGACACTGACCCTATCTTCAGGGTAATAATCATATTCCGCCCTTTGAGGAGAGTTTCTTTCATGAGTTATAGGAGTGATAGGCTCATATTCATCATAATAGTCATTTCTACCCAAATAATCATCATGATTGACATATTCATCCTCCAAACCGTAATTATCTTCATACATTCTTTCCTGATAATGAGGCATTGATTGAGGAGGAGCCTGGAAATTTCTTGGTCCAGTCATTCTGGAAAATATTATCTCTTCAACTTCGGAAGGATTTGAAATATCTTTTAACTCCATCTGATTGTTATCATAGGCACTGAAAACAGAAACTGATCCGACATTGAATAGTCTGGCAAAAATACTTTGAGAGGTATTTATATCCTGAATTGTTGCATAAGGCATGTAATTCTTTTTGGTGGATATGACACCAGACTTGATTATGATTTTAGTATCGGTCAGAATGTATTCCTTGGAGTACCATCCAATCAGCTGCCAAATAATATAAACCACATTAATAAGAATGACAACAAAAAATGCAATAGCGACATAGCGGGTCAGTGGAAGATTGATATGAGAAATCAGATAAACCTGCAGATTACCCATGAACCTGATGATAATAGGTGAGACTGATAAAATAACTATCAATAAAACTATTCCAAAAATTGCTTTTTTGCAACCTAAAAGCATGTTAGGTTTAGTTTTATAAATGACCCTGTCATTTGCCCCTGTTTCATCATTATTAAATAACATAATTATTCTATTAGAATTTTATTTTAAATAAAGTTTTACAAAAAAAGTATAAAAAAATAAGCCTCAGCTCGCCCATCATTCATCACATATCAGAGCTCATAGGGTTCATCATTGGCTTATTAATAAATTAGATTTATCCAAACATCATACCTGCTTCTGATTTGAATATTTCATCTTCTTTGTTTTTCTCCATGACCTTTTCAATAGCGTCCATGAAGTCATCTACTGAAATTTTGTCACGTTTTTCACGAATTGCAAACATACCTGCTTCGGTACATACTGCTTTCAAATCAGCACCAGACAATCCATCTGTCAAGTTAGCTAATAAATCGACATCAGCTTCTTCATCAAATGACATGTTTTTAGTGTGGATTTTGAGAATTTCACGTCTTCCATCTTCATTTGGAAGTGGAACTTCAATAAATCTGTCAAAACGTCCAGGACGTAATAATGCAGGGTCCAAGATATCCGGCCTGTTGGTAGCACCAATAATTCCGATATCTCCCCTGGATTCAAATCCGTCAAGTTCTGCAAGCAATTGCATAAGAGTTCTTTGAACTTCTCTGTCACCACTTGTGGAACTTTTGAGCCTTTTGGCAGCAACCGCATCCAATTCGTCAATGAATATGATTGCAGGTGCTTTTTCTTTTGCAAGTTCAAATACTTCACGAACTAATCTTGCACCTTCACCAATGTATTTTTTAACGAATTCAGATGCTACAACTTTAATGAATGTAGCATTGGTTTCATTTGCCACCGCTTTTGCAAGCAAGGTCTTACCGGTTCCAGGAGGTCCATATAATAATATTCCTTTTGGTGGTTCAATACCTACCTTTTCAAATAATTCCGGTTCTGTTAAAGGAAGCTCAACAGTTTCTTTAACTTCCCTAATTTGTTCTTCCAATCCACCAATTTTTTCATAAGTGATATCTGGTTTTTCTTCAATTTCCATTCCGGAAACGTTTGCATCTTTTTCAGACGGCAATACTTCAACAATACCGAATGTCTGTTGATTAAGAGCTACTCTTGAACCAGGAACTAATAATTTTTCATCTAAGAATTTTGAATAATTAACAAGGAAACTAGGTCCTGTGCTACTTTTCACTGTCATTCTGTGATCATCTAATACTTCTGTAATAGTAGCAAGCACTAAAGGAGGTGATCTAAATCTATCTACTTCAGATCTTAGAGACTTTACTTCTCTTTCAAGTCTAATCTTTTCATTTTCTATTAAGACTTTATCCTTTTCTAACTTCCTAACTTTCCACATCAAGTTACTTTTAGCTTTGGATTTTTCTTCCCTTAAGGAATCAATTTCTTCTTGCATAAAGTCGATTTTTTCAACTAATTGTTCCTTTGAAGAATTTTCCAAATCATTAAAATCATCCATGTGAATCATCTCCAGTTAGTTTAAAATTTCAACAACATGTTACTTTAATAACAATTAGTAACTTTAAAGTATTTAAAGGTATTCATTTTAACATGTACTAACAATCATTAAATAACATTAATAATAAATATTTAATCAAAAAATAAGAGGAACTGATTAAGATGGAATGTGAAATTTGCGGCAAACCTGTGCCTGAAAACAATCCTATAAAAGCAAAAATCGAAGGATCAGTTATGGTTGTGTGTAAAGAGTGCTCAAAACTTGGTAAAATACAAAAAGCACCACCAAAACCAAAATATGTTAAACAAAACAAGACAAAAAGACCAACTACAACTAGAAATAAACCATATTCTAGAAATGATGAACCTTCAGAGGAGCTTATTGAAGACTTCAATGTTGAAGTGAGAAAAGCCAGAGAAGCTAAAAACTGGTCTCGAGAAGTTCTAGGTAAAAAAATCAATGAAAGGGTTTCAGTTATAAACAGAATTGAAGCCGGAAAAATGACTCCAGATACCAAGCTTACAAGAAAATTGGAAAATACCCTTGGCATTACATTGCTTGAAAAAGTAGATAAAATTGATTTGAATCAATTCATGAGCTATTTTACATACACTTAACAATATTGTAAGGACTATAAAAATACTCTCTACAATATAATAATATAAACCCATCACCTTAAAAAAATATTCTATAAAAGATATATTTATAAACAAGTAGAATATATTATTAATTAGCAAGAAGATTCACACCATTTTATATGATGTCAACTGATTGCACTCAAACTCTATGTTTTATAAAGGAGGGTATTAATGCTAGTACGAATTGTATGTAACCATTTTTTACATACAATAGCATTAATGTTATTGCATTAAACTACTTATTTTTTATGACAATTACATTTAATGAATTTTTATATACTTGTTTTATCAAAGATATTATTTAATTAAAAATAGAACCCTCTTTTATAAACTTAGGAGTTAAATTATTTGGCGAACAAATATTTTCACTACGGCTCCGCTAAGGAGGATAGACTATGCAGATTCTAGCATTATTGGTGCATATTTCCGCAGCAATCACTGCTGAACTCATAATCTATATGTTCTTATGAACATAATGTAGAACCTTATTTTAAGGTCTTAAGTTTGTCGAATAAAAATCATTGAGTATAATGATTGGAATAAAGGTTATTTTTCTACAGGGATTCGTACCCCATAATTAGGTTCTTTTTTTCTCTTTATTCCCAATAAATCATTTAATAAAAGGAAAAAAAATATATTCCTTCCATTTTATTAAACGAATCATAGATTTTAACAAAATATTAACTTGGATAATAAACATTTTTACATCCTTATTTCATATTCTCTATTACTCTAAAGATGGAATGTTAAAACCTACATCAACCACATTTTATAATGGACTTACACTATAATAATGTATAGACCTACCATTGGTTGCTTTATTGATTTGACTAAAAGCACATTTTTTAATACCTTTAGTTGGATCAGCCACCAAATAATAATCTCCACTAACCGCATAGATTAAAATGTAATGACCATAATTATTCAAAAATCCAAGACACTTAGGTTTAGTTCCCCCTCCAGTTTCAATATGTGCAACTACAGGTTTTCCAAGTTTCAAACTATTTTTAACAGCACTACTATTTCTACCAATTTTTGTTACTTTATATCCTAATTTTTTAGCACCTGCAACAAGTTCGTCAGGACTAGTACCATTTGAATCAGTATTACATGCTTTTTTAAATGCTGATTCACTAGTGTTACCATACAACATTTGAGCCGCCATACTAAGACTTGTTGGCCCACAGGTTACACTTGAATCTTGATAATCCATAACTAAAGGATTGTTAGCAGTACTGTTTTTAGTCACATAATTGGGAACTCTTCCATGTTTAAGAATAAACACATTACGGGATTCAAATAGTCCTGCATATTCTTTTTTAGATAAATTATGTGTTTTACTGTTACTGTCTTTCATGGATATTTTATCAGGTAAACCTTTGCCTTCACGTATACTTTTTTGTATTGTTTTAGATGCCTTAACGATGACATCATTCATAAATCTAGTCATAAAAATCATCTAATATTTTCTTGAGAAAGGAAGATATGGGTATCTTTTAATTTCAGCTTTTTTAACTGCTCCATACCCTGTTTTATAATGACCCCATGGATGTTTTTTCATAGGGTCGACCCATTTTCCATTTATTTTACAGAATACATGTCTTAATGTTCCTTTCTTTTTAGTTTTTTTATGGACATGAACATAATAACATGCGATACCTTCACTCATTACTCCAACGGCATCTAGCATGTGCATGAGTAGGTCCGTTTTGCAACAGTCATTACCTTTATGTCGTTTTAGTGTTTTTGCAGGTGATTGATAGAATCCTTTTCTATCTTCTGTTTTAATATTCTCCACAATCCATTTTGCGATTCGTTTAGCTGCTTTAACACCAGTTCTATTTTTAACTATTTTTTTAGCTGTTTTTTTAACTTCATTATCAACTTGGCCAGATTGAGTTTTAGAAGGATTGGATCTGTTTATTGTTCCTCCTTTGTTTCCACTGACTTTTTTAGGTTTTACTGTAACTGTCCATTTATCATATAAGTATTTTCCTTTTTTCAGGGTTTTTGCTTCTGTTTTTGAAGATTTGGCTGGAGCATCGATTCTTGTTAAATCATGTTTTCCTCCTTCCCCGAATATAGTATAACTTGCCCCACATTTATCACAAATTATTCGACCGGTACTACTTCCACTTTCAGTTTTTCCTCTGAATTTTGAACCCCAGTCCCATCCCCAATGTAGTTTAGTGGATCCACAATGACATTTACGAATGAGCTTCACTTTCCAAAATTTTTTAGTACCATATTTTTTCTTTTCATTTTTAGTGGATGCTTTACCAATAGCAAGTATGGCCTTTTCATCTGGAGATACTCCATATTTACTGTAATAACTTTTTTTAGTTTTTGTTTTATTTTTACTCTTTTTAGAAGCAGAGGAGGAACCTGCACTTGTATTATTTTTAACTATGTCTCCATATATGTTAATGTCAAATGTTGCATTTGATGGAGCTAATTCTGCATCTCCTCCAAAGTTAACTTGCATTTGATAGTTTCCAGGTTCGGAAGAAAGGGTTAAAGAGGCATGTCCATTATTATCTGTTTCTAGATTATATGATTTTACGATAGAGGATGTTCCATTTTCATCTTGTTTAAATAATGTAAATGTAATCAGTTTATTAATTGTATCTGATTGATTTTCCATATTTATTAGATTAACCCCCCAAACTACATTTTTCGGATAATTAAAACTAATGTTCTCTCCATCAATCATGGTTCTTGCAGGGGATGCTTTGATAGTGTTACTGTAATTGGATAATTCAACTTTATTCTCTCCTATGTCGTATGCATTTTTCACGGTTTTGTTAACTGTTGCAATGACTAACTCATCGCAGCGAGGTAATTTAACATATACTTTATCGAAGATATCATAACTATTACTTTTATCTTTATTGAAATTTTTAACATCAACTTCAATATTTAATTCAGGAAACCTTTTATCTTTAAGTTTCATGCACACATCATTGAATATAGCATATACATCTTCATCAGATGTTTCAACAGTACATAATTTTGGAGTTGCAGTTTCCATCATATCCAAACCCAGATCTGGCCTCCCCGCTATTTGATCATATTCCACACCAGTATCCTCATCATCAGTAACATATATTTCATCCTTAATTTTTGAGAAAGGTGCTTTCCAATAAGCAGTACCTATTAAATATTCAAATGTGGGTTCATTAGAATCTGTAGAATCATTAGGTTTTAAAGGTCGGGTAAAATAATTATTTTCTAAGTTGGAAGCACCTAATGCGTTTTTTTGTGCAGTTGTTAATGATTGTCTTTGAACAATCATTGGAACAATTTGGCCTTTTTCAATACTTAAATCAATCCATTTATTGATAATTTTTCCAATGTCTGATTTGTTTAATGAATTAGTTCCAGATTCATCTGATAATGAAATTATAGGAGCCACTGCTTTATAAGTGTCGGATTCATCTGTTTCAAAAGTAATATTTTCTACATTAAATCCTAAATCTAACACATCTCCAACAGTTTTATTTAAAATAGGATTAATGGTTTGCTCATGCTCAATAATATTATCAACAGGATTGTACAATTGTATTGTAACTTCATGACCTAAAGTTATGTTATAATCTTGAGCGAGTTTATTATCAGTTTCGCTCATGTGTGTTGTGGCATTAGGATTACTTGCAAGATTTTCATCATATGAATAACCAATAACATGAACATTCAAAGTACCATTTTTGTTTTCATCTTCTGAATAATTTAAATCAAATGTATATTCTTCACTTCTACCAAATAACCCGATTTCTGAAGCAGATAATGATTCTAAAATTTCCTCATCTTCAATTATATTCAATTTAAAATTAGTGACATCCACTAATTTAAGGTCATCATTTTCAAATGAAACTGCATCCCCCTCATCTAACGATTCATCATGTATTGTTTGTGCAGGTTCATCAAAATCTTCATGTAAACTTTGTATCTGATTAGTATCGGAAGCATCATATTCCTGAGGAACATGATATTCAAAACTTAAATTCCAAGAATCTTTTTTTGATGAAGGATTAAGAAAATCAAGATACCTATGAATTACATTTGAATTTTTGTCTTTTTCATATCTTGTAACAAAAACATTACTTGTTTCCTCTTCAATATAACGAAGTAATTCCATTAAAGTCATTGTTCCTACAGGAGCAATTTTTTGAAGATATTCATTTAAACAATTTTGAATAACTCCAATATTGAAATAATTACCAAACCAGGATTCCAATGCTTGCCTATTAACTGTAACAGCACCTTTATTATCAATATCAAATCCGTTATCCGAAGTAATGATAGTATGAGTGAATAAAGGTGCGAAATTTAATTCAGTTAAAACATCCTCCGCTTCAAATTCAACACTGTTTTCACTGAAAAAATCTTCTTTTAAAGATTCTGGAATAACATATAAACAGTCTTTAAGTGAGTCATCACCATTAACCCAAATTTTATTACCTACTTTAAATAATTGTTTAGCTGTTTCATGATTATCAATTTTATAATTCACTGAAATAGTGCTTAACTGGTATTGTTCCATTGTTTCATCTAACTGAATCAAATCAGGGTCTAAAAATTTGATGAACTTTTCATTATTATCCAATAACACTACTTTTAAAACCATTTATCTCATCCCCTTTGAGTGTAGGTAATAATACACCGACTGCATGTTCCATGAGTGTCAAAATAAAATTCTCCTATTGGTAAGATAAACCAATCAGCGTTATAATCTACATCTCCAGAAATATCTTTATAGATAATTTTACCATCAGAATCATATTGTTTTAATGTAGCTTCTCTATTAACACAATCAATTATAATTACATCATCTTCTTTGTAATTATCATATTTTAAGCTGAATCTTTGATTAGTGATTGTTTCGGTTAATTCAATGAACTCTGATGTGGGGGACACTTCTATTATTGGATTTACTCCTGTAATACTATTATTATATCCGGTAATGCTAGTGACCGTATCATTATTTGCCCATGAGGTACCATCAGGAATAGTTAATTTAACTTTCGTATCATAATTAACACTATCCACATCCGTATCAAAAACATCCTCTAAAATATAATCCCAATGCTCTCCAGGTCTATTATTAAATTCAATACTATTAGGGATAGGTTCATCCATATTATCCCTGCGATTAACAAATAATTTAGCAATTTCTTTAATAAGTTCAGTAGTTTCAAATATTGTACATCCTTCCACAGAAAATTCTAAAGTAATTTCTTTTTTATCAATATTCATTCTATAAGCCTTATTAAAATCAGAACCTTCAATCTCATGAAATTTAACAATTGAATTTAATCCGTCAGGAACATCAACATTCTGTATGAACATACCATAATGTCTAGAATCTTCTCCATTAATTTTAGCTATAATTAAATCATCTTGAAATGTAATATAATAAAATGCAAAGGATAAATTTTTAAATATTAAAGTTGAAACCCCATCATCAATGAAATACGGATTATCAACTTGTATTTCCAATTCCCATTCACCTAGTTCAACCATATCACTTATATTAAATCCCCATAATTCAAAACTTCCTCCAAGAATAATTTGATTAGGAATATTATCTTCATTTTCAGTATTCATACCCGAAATAACAAAACTACGAGTACCAGGTTTGCCTTTTGGAGATTTTAATTTAGCAGTTAAAATAAGATCATCAGAATAATCAACATCCATTGAAATAATCAACCCCCTAATTGCAAGGTGATCCCCAGTTTCAAAATCCTCACCCACATCTAAATTATATACCGTGAAAGGATTGGATATGCTTGAAGACGGCAATTCTAAAGTTACAAGTTCATCATCTTCAAGAATTGCAGCAATTGGCGTAGGCAAATATATTTGGGGATTATACGCCATGGAATCATCTTGTTCATATAAAATAGGTTGGGTAAATGAAAATAGATTTCCTAAAGGGTCACCTTCAATATAATCTCCAACAAAAAGTATGTATAATGGATATTTGGAATTATACATAAAATCAACAGTTTTCTCTTCAAAAGTATTAGGAGATGATAATTCAGAACTCCAATATTCTGCATGATTAAAAATATCCTCTAAAGTTAAATTATCATAATCATTCTCATCAATAATAACTTCTTTCATCTCTTCAAAATTATCTTTATTTAATTCAATATGATATAATTGGCTCCAAATAATCTGATCATTTTCTTCTAATTTCACAGTCATATCAAAGGAATCTTGATTACAACATAAATTTAACTCTGAAACCTGTATTTCATTATCAATATCTTTCCCCAACACTTCAGCTTCAACCTCTTCAGAGGTATCATCACTATTTTCTATTAGATATAATGTTTCAGATGGATTTATAGATAATGAATACCCTTCATTTAAATCATATGGTGGATTTATAATTATTTCTATTTTATCATCCGTACTAGTATAATCTAATCTAGAAATAGTGTTTTCTTCAATCATATTGTTGAATACTCCTATTCTGAAATTTTTATACCAATCTGGAACATACTCATTTTCTGTAGTAACTTGTAACATAGATTTAACAAAATACTGAATTTCATCCCCTAACCTATTTAATTCCTCATCCCCTTCAATTTTGAAAAGTGTAATCATTGGAACAGATAAATCTGATTGCTTTGGAATAACAGAAATCTTATTTACAGAGTAAGCTACAGGGTCTCCCTCATCATTTGGTCCATTTATACATATAACATATCTTCCAACAGAATTAGGTATAACTTTTAGTATCAGACTATTCCCGTCAAATAACTTTGGAGAAATGTTTAACTCCTTAGGATAACTCGGAGAATCTGAAAACATATATTCATCTACAATCCAATTAGAATCAAGTCCCTTGTCAATTAAATGAGTTTCATTAATGTAAAAATCAAACAATTCATCAAGTCCATCAATCTCCTCATTAGTTACAGGATCCCTTAAACTAAAGCTAAATACTTGTGCATCATTATAATTTAAAATATCCTTAACAGTGATAGTAAGATAAAATGCTTCTTCCTGTGTAACTTTTAAATTATTAGTGATTAATTTTATCCCATTTGTAATATCTGTATCTCCAGCAGGACTTTCATCATCTTGTGAGGTATTTTCAGGAGTTTTCGGAGGATTTACTGTAAAACTACATTTAGCAGAATAAGTTACCCCATTCAACGAAAAGCTCATTTTGATTGTTTTCACTCCTGAGGTTGAACAATAAACACTGAATCCTCCATGATCACTTCTTTTGCTTGAAGAAATCTGAGGGTTCCATTGAATTTTATTATTTGATATGGAGATTATTCCTTCAACAGTTTTTTCAAATGTTACATTTGGAGCTTCCTCTAAAGAAATATTAATTATTGGTTTATAATTAGTTCCATTGATATTGCTTATTGTTGGAACAATATTACATCTTTCACCTACTTCCAAAGAATTTTTACTTGGAGTTAAACTTATTTGAAACTTCGGAGCAACATAATTGATTTTAATTCTAATATATTTCAATTCAATATATCCTGAAGCATCGTTTTTATTTTTAGGATAACTAATATGAACTCCGAAATTTGAAGATTCAACTTGGGATTTAGTTGGTTTAAAATTAAATGTGACGGATCTATTTTTCATAGAAGTGGTTGGAGCAATCCCTGTTGTGGAAGGATTTTTTCCACTTCCAAAACCTCGAAGAGCAATAGTTGGAGCAAGGACATTAGGGGCTTTTTTCTGGTTAGATCCTTTTACTTTACGATGAGCATATTCAACAATCACATTAGTTATTTCTGCCCCCGTAGGTAAAGATATTCCAAATTGTCTTAATGTTAATGCAGCGGGCCTATTTTTAGTTGCAGTATCTTTACCTACATTTAATTTTGCAATACTATCATATTTTTTTAAATTATTCAATCCAGATACAGAACCATATTCAAAATTTCCAGAATATTTTCCAGTAGTGTATTCAATTGTCCCTTTAGTATAATATTCCTTTGTAACAGTCAAAAATAACAGCTCCTATAATAAAAATTCCTATTCAAAATACACTGTAACGAATTAATTTTTCGCTGTATATTTCTACGGAAAAGGTACGGGAGATTTATATATAAAATGTTTTAGTAGTAATCCAATAATTGTGACAGAAAACTACATTATAGAAGATTGTAAAAAAGCATTTAAACTTGATGGTACTGAACCGACTGGTAATTTCAGTAGAGGTTCAATTACTTGTTCTGGTGGTATTTTAAGCGGTAAAAGTGGATATGTAAAAGGATTTGATAACACAAATGAATGGATTTTAAGTTTTGATGTGTATCACATTAATTATACCATTGTGCCAATTGTTGCAACCACCACAACCCATTATAATGGTAATTATGTTCAGATACTAGGATCATATGTTAGAGTAATTACGAATGGAAATTTTACTGATTATCCATTTGATAGTGGAGCGACAAAAAAATATAATGAGTGGCAAAATATTAAAATTATAAAAGAAAACGGACAATACACTCTTTATTTTGATGATGTATTCGCAGCAACATTTACAACACCCTGGAATCCCACCCAATTAGGAGTAGGTTTTGATGCTTGGAATGGGTCAAATTCAGGTCAAATAAAGAATATTAAAGTTAAACCATTATAATGGTTTGAGCATTATGTTTTTCAAGTGTTGTACTCTTCCTTGATTGGTGTAGAAACCTATATCGTAGCCAGTAAAGTCAATATTATTTGATGTTAGTAAAGTATTATCGTAATAAACACTTACTGTTCCATTTTGGCGAATAATCTTTAAGATGTGTCCTTTTGTCCAACTATAATTGTTGTTTACTGAACTTCCACTAATTCTAACTGCACCATTAGTTCCTGCACCATTAGTTCCTGCACCATATCCGTAATATTGACCATTGTGGATTTGCCAAGCAATATAATTGATATTACCATTCTCTGCGATTTCGGTAGTAAATTCAAACTCTGATGGAAGGTTTACTGGCAATTTAACATACTTTTCTCCACTTGTATTGGTTGTAATAGTAATATAATCTCCATTACTGGTACAACTGACACCTGAACCAACTTCAAGACTTCCAACACTTGACCCATCAGTACCCCACAAGCAATCATGAACATCGTATCTTTTGGATACAAACATGCAACTTGCTTTAATATAAATATCTCCTGCACCCTTTCCGTAGTAAGATACAGTAGCAATTCCAGAACTATCAGTAGTAGCGGTTAAAGTTTCAACAAGAGAATCATCAGATTTTTTTCTTATTTCAAACGTTATATTCTCCCCCGATATGTTAACATTAGAGTTATTTTTTGTTAATTGAGCTGTAATAGTTGCACATTCAGGATTGTTCCCTCCATTATAACTAATGATTTGTTTATCTGAACTTAATACAATTCCATCAATGAGTTTCCATATTGCTTTATCATTACCTACTTTTGCTATAATGTCATTTGATGAGCCAAGAAGTATTGTTCCTTCATAATAACCCTCACTATCAGTATATAATGTTTCTTCCATTCCTTCTTCTTGAGATATTTTGACCGGAATCTTTTCTCGGTAAATTCCATCGATTGGGGTTACTCTTCCTGATACAGTAACATAATTTGGGGTAATTGGGGTGTCTTCACTATTTGCCATATTTATTCCTCCTTTTTTAATTTTTAGTTACATTGTCAATTGTGACTGTTGCTCCACAGTAAACTGTTTTTGTTACTTCAGTATATTCATATTTTGGGACGTCAAGTACTATTTTAATAGTATTAGTTCCTTTAGGTAATCCTTCATAATCATAAATCCCTTGACTATTAATGGTGGCTTTAAATTCATTATTAACATATAATTTTAAATTCTCATTTTGAGGTTGTTGATCTTTTAATAGTGTTGATTCAATCGCCAAAGACCCTCCATAAGGTATCCATTCTGGAGTATTGATTGTTAACGATGCATCGTATGCATTTACAACAATTTCTTTATTGGTGTATATGTTATATGAGAAACCACAGAGGTATAGTTTTAAGGACTTGGTTCCTTTGGATTGTGGAGTATATGTTATATATGATTTGTGATTCTTTTCTTCGATAGAATATTCATTGGAGTTTGCTCCATCGATACATACTGTCCCATCTACAATATTGTTGAAATGGTCATAAAATGTTACTTGCAGATATATTGGTTCGCCAACATAAGATTCAGTTTTGTCAATTTCACATGATACAGATTGAGCATTATGATTCCAGTAAGTGCCTGTTATGATATTAGAATTTACATCAGTACATGTAGCCCGTATATTAATTGAACGGTATCCTAATGCAGAAACAATACCTGTTTCTGCATGTGTGAATGTACATTCTCCATTATTATCTGTTTGTTTTGTGCTTAAAATCTCACCAGTGCTACTATTAAAGAATATAACCGTCTTTTCAGGCAAAGGTGTACCATCATCATCTTTCACATTTGCAGTCCAAGTAATATTTTCACCGAGGTAAGTTTCAGATTTATTGCTTGTTAATGTAATAGATCCGATACTTTTTAAGACATTTACCTTAAAGATTTGACTTACTATACCTTTGAAGTCCAAATAAAATTCATGTATTCCTGGAGATAATCTTCCAATATTATATTTTTGTCTCCAATATCCTTGAGAATCAACATAGCGACTTACTAATCGTTGACCATCAAGAGTTAATCCTAATAATTGATTTGTTAATCGTTCATCACTAGTAACAACATTACTGTTTGAGTACCTTACACTTGCTTCTACATTTATTTGAGTGTTTGAGTAAAATTCAGTGATATTATTGTTTGAATTATCAGTAAACCCTAACTCAAAAAATAATGGAGTTAATTTAAAGACATTAACATTAACTGTTGATTCTTCTACTGATTCTATTTCGCAATTTAATTCTTTATAATTTTCTATAGTTTTAGGTTCGAGGACATTTCCCTGTCCTCTAACCTTTGTTGGTTTTATGGTTATTTTTTCAACCATTTAGATTCCTCTTGCACGTTTATTTTTTCTTTCTATTTTTAATTTTTCTTTCAAATCCAAGTTCTGGAAGTTGCGGTCTTTAACTAATAATTTGATTAGTTTGATTAACCAATTATCATCTTCTGGTGCTTCATTGATTAATCTTGCCACTTCTTCTGCTGAGATTGAATCAGGTAAATCGATGAATCTGTGTATATGTTCAACTGTTACTTTTCCATTGATTTCCACATCATCATTATCGTTTACAGTTGTTGGTTCAGATTCATTTGTTTGTTTGATTGCATCTACAAATTCACCAAAGGTTAATCCTTTTGGTGCAGGACCGGCATGACTTGCACTTGGAGTCCAGTTTCTTTGGTTCATCCATCCGGTTGTATCCATTTTACGTCCTGCCACATTTGCCCAGAAATGACCGAATTTATTCCAATGTCCATGAACTTTGTAGGCAGGTAAACCACATGCATGTGCGAATGCAATGAGGGCATCTGATGAATCACTACAGTTCATGTCCCCATGTTGGAATGCAGTCATCCAGTTACCATACTTATTTGAGTCATAGTAGAAACTGTAATGACATTGACTGAATACATCCTCTGCCATCTTTTTGAATGTAGCAAAGTCAATTTTAGGAACACTATTTTCAAAGTCTTTTACTTTGAATCCAATACTGGTTGCATATTTACCTATGATTTTAGGTCCTTTCATGCTCCAATTATTGGCAGTGGATTTGATTTTATTGACATGTGTTCCCACATTATCCAACCAACCTCCTGCACCCTTGTTTCTTGGATCTTCAAATCCAACTGGAATTTTAATGTTACCTGATTGTACAAGGTCTGATACTTTAAATAGATTATTTTTTCCAGCTGTGATATAGGAACCAATATCTATATTAGAAACTAAAGGATTTCTTCTTATTTCACCTAGACTCATGTATTGAGGTAATTGAGCATTTCTAATTGCGTTTGCTATGCTGCGGAATCCATTGTTACCTGAACGTTTTACAGTTGAAACTCTGCCACTTGGACTTGCTGGTCCTGCTCCAAATCCTCCAGGGTTTTGAAGTTTACGATAGAATGATCCTATTTTACTTCCTAATTGGTCAAAGTGTTGACTTGATCGAGTTTTGATTTTACCTGCAAAGCTTATGACATCATTACTCATTCCTTTCCAACTGTTAATCATTTTACTGTTAGCTGTCTTGGTCTTGTTAACCATATTGTTTAATTGAGTAGTTGTATTGTTTTTAGCTGAAACGAAACCCTGTTTGTTTTTAGCAACAATACTGTTCATATTTGTTTTAACACTATTGGTCATTTGACGCATTTTATTTCCAACAGTATTAGTAATATTACTCATTTGAGCAGAGTCATTAGCCTGTATATTAGCGAATGCAGTACGGTCTTGGGAGACCATATTTTGTAAGCTTAAACCAGTCATACTTGCAAGATTATCATATTGGTTAATGACATCTTGATTTGCAGTTGTTAATTGACTTGTATCTACTCCAACATTCATGTTCATATCGGGAGCATCTAAATCTTGAACTAGACTGGTGTCGGCAGCAAGTGTTGGATTTCCAAATTCATCCACTATGGTTTCACCGAATTCTTTAGCGATTTCACCGGCAGGTTTAATTTGATCTCCAATTCCACCAACCATGTCCTTGAATTCTGTGACAACTTTAGTTTGAATAATACCTGGTGAGTGAATACCCATTGCTCCAAGTAATCCATCAACAATGTTTTTACCAATATTTTTAGCCTTGTTAATGAGGTCTGAACCGGCACTCATTATTCTGGAGCCAATGTTCATGAATTCTGTGTAAACTTTTCCAGGTAATTGTTGAACACGATTGATTACACCAGACACCAGATTTGAAGCAGTACTAATTCCATTACTTACCCAACTTGCACCGGCACTAATAATTCTACTAGCAACACTTATGAGGTAGGAATATACTCTTCCCGGAAGACTTGATACCCGAGATATGATTGCATTGACAAATCCTCTAGCAGCACTTATGGCACGTGACACCAAACTTTTGGAAAATGAAGCCACTCGAGTAATTATAATTGTCAATACTGAGAAGAACATTGCTTTGATAACTTGCCATATTTGAGTAAGCATTGCACTTAATGTGATTTGACCACTTAAGAACTGACTGAATATTTGAATAATTACCTGCAAGTGATTCCAGACAGTCATGAAGACTAATATCATTGTTTGCCATGCAAACTGGAATGTGGTTAACAAGAAATTAGCAATTAATGTTAATATATTCAATACTGGTTGGATAGCAGTTAAAACACTAGGAATAATACCCGCTAATAATGATACAATAGCATTCCAAACAACACCAAATACTTCAAGTACTTTTTCCAAAGCAGGAACAATACCTGGACTACAACCTAATAATATACAGATTATTGTTCTGAGAATTGCAACAACCGCCCCTACAGGACCTGCAAGCATCAATAATGAATTACCAAATGGACCTAATACATTCATTACATTATTAAATGCATTCCATATACTAGTAGCGGTACTTACTACCCATCCGATTGCTCCTTTAAGTCCATTCCAAGCATCACCAATTCCATGGATAATACTGGAAACAATATCCCAATCACTACCGGTACTTACTCCAAAGAAATTAAGAACTTGTTGACCTGCCCATGCAAGACCATCAGCCAACCAACTTAAAGCACCACTAATTGCAGACAAGGCACCTTGAACATCAGGATGATTAATAAATGCATTCCAAAGACGCATTACTCCATCAGTTATGGCAGCCAACATTGAACCAACATCCGTCCACCAACCAAAAGCTTTGCCCACTTCATATACTGCGTAAACAATAGCTCCTATTATCGCAACAATAGCAATGAGAGGTAAATTAATAGCAGAAATGGTACTTATAATTGGAGCCAATAATGAAACAATACGCATTAAGATGCCTGGCAACCCACCAAGATATCCTATAAATAAAAGTATTGCTCCCGCTATTAACCCGATAGCAATAGCATCTTTTTGCCAATCAGGCATGTTATTCCATGCCTCTTGTATTGATTTGATGAAAGCTTTAGCTTGGATAACACAATCATAAAATGCACTAGAAATCGCAACCAAATAAGGAGTTAATGGAACTAATATTGAGGACAATAATTGCCCACCACTAACAGATATTGCAGCATACGCATCATCTAAAGTTTTTACTTGCCTTGCGGTTTCTTCAAAACCCATTGTACTTAATGTGCTATTCAATGCTTGGAGAAGATTATTTTTATCTTCATAGTTTCCATTAAAACCATTATCAATGAGTTTTTGTTCATCAATACCCAACTCCAACATCCTTTTCATTTGACCATCTAATGCATCGGACACTGCAAGAATAGCATCTTCTTGTGTTCTTCCTTCACTCACAAATGCAGATGATGCAATGGCAACAGTTCTTGACAATTCAGTCATGTCATCACTAGCTAGGCCAAATTTTACACCCATCTCTAATGCTGAAGCACCAATAGCATCCATATCTACTTTTCTGAATTCACTTTGTAAACTGCTTAAATCAGATTTAAATGAGTCTAATTTAGAACCAGACATCTGAAGTCTATTACCGAATGCATCAATTTTTGCTTGAGCATTAATATTTGCTCTTGCAGATTGTGTGAATGCATTAACTAGATCATACCCAATCATCCCTACAGTCATGCTTGCTGCACTTCTAAGGAATCCTAATCCTGCTCCAGAATTACGGGATGCAGTGGTTAATTCTTTAAGTTTCTTTTTAATTGAATCGATACTTGGAATTAAAGTGCGTAATTTATTTTTTGCACCAGTTATACTATTTTTAAATGCTCCAGATATGGAGTTTTTTGCTATTCCACTAAATTCAACAATTTTATTTTTTAGTGTATCAAATACATTTCCAGTACCGACTATGGTTCCTTTTACAGGTATAAAATCATTATTAATATTTGAAGCTACAACCACTGCTTCAGTACCTAGTTGTTGTAATTGACCTAATGCTTTTTGTTCACTGTTAGTTACTTCAGAAAATGTTTTTTGACTAGATGAACCTAATGATGATATTTTATTTTTAACCGAATCCGATACTCCTTTGATTCGTTCCATTGCTTTGGAAGCAGTACTTGAAACATTTGTGATTCGGCCTATGCTGTTGACTGCGTTTCCAACTTTTTGTTTGATTTTGTCGAATGCATTGGATCCACTTTTTCGCAGACTATCAAATTTGGTTTGTACTGTTTTCACGAATTTTTCCATTCTTGACATGGTTTGTTGTGCAGTTCGTGAAGCTTGATTTATTCCATCCATGCTTTGTTTTCCACTGGTTCCCATGTCTTTGATGGCTTTTTCTGCTTGTTTTGCTGCTTTACTTATGGTTTCTTCTGCTTCGATTATTACTTTTATGACTTGTTTGGATACCATCCTCATTTCACCTCCCATATAAATTTGTTTTATAAAAAAAGGAGATGAATAAAAAAAAGAGTTTTTTTTATTCTTTTACTTTATTCATCTCCCGATATAGTTCATGTCTACCTTTACTGATGAAGTATGCTTGAAGTGGTGTTAAATCATTTTGCTTGTCTGCTAAATGATAGCCACAGTAATCAAGCCATATAATATTTTTTCCTTCATCCGTTTTCAGGAAAGTCTTCTACATCTTCAATATCCTCCTCATCTACGCCAGAAATCTCTTCAATTTTTTCATAAATTTCAGTGATTTCATTTTTGTGTAAACGTTTAATATCTTCAAGTTTCCATTTTTCAGGATTACCCTCATTATCAGTACTTAATCTAATTGCCTCATACATTGCTTTTTTAGTAGCTTTACTGGAAGCATTAATATTAAATTTAGCACGTGATTCCATTTCACCTTTAACTCTTCTTTTCTTTTTAGTGACTGTTTTTTCATTGATAGTGTAATCACCCAAATCTTTTTGTTTGATTTCATCTATCCTATCCCATTCCCCACTGGTTAAAGGCCTTAAACAAATTTCACCACCAAGAGACTCAATATAATGTTCTTGAAAGTCATCTTTTCCATTTAAAATTTCAGATATAGATAATAATGCCATAATTTTACACCTCTGTTAATGTTATTGTTAATTCTGTAGTTTCACTTGAAACATTGATTGTTTGGGAGTATTCTTCAAATCCATCGGCAGTGACTGTGATTGTTTGACTGCCTGTTGGAACATTGTTTAATGTGCATCCTCCTGCACTTCCAGTAGTTGATGTGATTTCATCAATGCTTACTGTTGCTCCAGATACTGGATTTTCCCCATCATTTACTGATACACTAATACTTACTGTTTCAGGATTTTCCTCACCTATGGGAGAATCATCAACACCTAATTCAGTTTGATTATTTTTTAATAATACATACATATCAGTTTGAACTTTTGTCTCACCATCTTCCAAGGTGATTTCATTAGAACCTAAAGTTTCCATACTGATAGTTGCATCAATACTATCTGCACCAGACATATCGTATTCAACAGCTAAAGTGCACATTGGGAATAATATTCTCATCATCAAATCAGGATATTCGCACATGCGAACAGTTATTCCAAATGGGATCTCTAAAATTGTACATCTTGAAGGTTCATATGCACCACTGTCACCTGGTTCAAATTCACCAACTTTACCATATTCCGCTTTGATAATTGATTCGATGGTATCTTCAGTTAAACCAATTGTTACACTTGGAGTGTTTTCTCTTTTTTGAGCTAAAGCTTGGCCTTGCGGAGCTCTTGAACCAAAGCCTACAGTTTTATCTGAAGCAAGATTGTTTTTACCTTCAAAGGATAAGTTAGTTCCAATACCTTCCATTGGTTTACCATCTAAATCTAAGAAGATATCATAGAACATTACAAATAAATCATTGATTAATTCTTCTGGTTTGGTGAATGTTTCACCGTTTCTGCCAATTATTCCAGCATGTTCTGTTTTATAAATCCAATCCACAGATACACTCATGGATTCATCTGATACTTCAAATTTTAATCCATCACAAAGCAATCCAAAGATATATTTTTTGAGTTGATCTGCTACATAAACTGCTCTAAATGATTGGAGTTTTTTATTTTCACTGCCCCAGAACTCATGAGTATGCACATCTCCAGAGCCATGAGTGTATTTATATTCATCTAAGTATGCTCGGAAATACCATGCAAACCTTTGCAAATCTGCATCGGCACTTGTGCTTCCAGTTGGTTTGATAATTCCTGCACGTGAACGTTTATTCATTCTACTTGAACCAGATTTAGTAACTGGTTTATCATTTAATTTGAAGTCAGCTGAATCTGCTTCACTCCACCAATCCAAGTCAGATTCGTTAAAATCTGTAGTGGATAATACCTCACCGTAATGTTGAGGGTCTTCTAATGCTAATCCAAATCCACGATCTACCATATTTCTATTCACCATCATTCATTTTTTTATTAAATTGACAACATATTTTCCAATCCACATTGTAAATAAAATTAATTCTTAATTTTGTTATAGGTACTTTTTCTCCAAGTTCTTCATCTTCAACAAATCCCACTGGAGTTAATTCCTCAAATACTGGTCTTAAACCTTGAATTTCATAATCGTTAATTAACCTAATATGATTTTTAGCAATACATGCTGCTATTCTAGCAGCAAGATTTTTACCTTTCAATTCAGATTGTTCTATGTCATCTTCATCATAAACTATACAATAAAATTCAAAAGGAGTTTGTAATTTCAAGTTACCGGTTAACCTTCCCTCACCATTTACAGGAGTGGTTTTCTGTTCAAATAACCAAATGCATGGTTCTTCAATTTTGTCATCAGAACGATAAGAAGGTATGAAAGTTTCAACATCAGACAATATTCCATCTTCAGTTAACTCATTCATAATACATTGTTTAACCATTAGAGTTACTGCTTCAGGACCTTCAATAATATTCAACATATCTTTTCCACCTTAAATAAATAGAGTCACTTTTATTCTAATGTTCCTTTTTTAGCAATTATCACTGCACTTTCAATAGACCGGATTACTTCCGTCATACTCCTTTCCACGAATTTTTTAGGTTTTTGACCTTTAACAGATTTAAGAAACCATTCCCTACCTCTCCAATGGAAGTGTAATACTTTTGCTCTTTTAGGCCGTATAGGTGCATGACGTGGACCATAAATTCCAGTACCATCATTTGGGAAGACCAAATAATGTGCATTATTAATTACTTCATGTTTATCAGTAGATTTAACAATCTTGTAATTACTAGCACCATGACCAGAGTGTCTTGGAGTATTCTTTTCCAATAAAGTTTTAGTATTTTTACTGAGTTGATCCAACAATTTATTCTTAAAAGCAACACCATTTTCACTTACATGAACATTAGATGCATCAACTTTAATATGAATAGTAACCATAATTGATCAGATTTTAAATACTTTTATTCGGGATGATTTCTTAAAAGGTTTTAAGTCTTGTTTTAAATCATCTGTAAAGACTTCACTTGAATAAATTTTAGTAGTGTAATCATTGACTTTTTTAATTGGATTTTCACCACGTGACAAATGAAAAGCTATAATGTTACTTGTTAAACGTGCACAAATATTCTTAATAGCTTCAGGAGTTTCCTCTTCCCATTTTTTATGACAATAGGAATTAATTAAACTTTCACTTTGTGAAATCCATTCAGTGATTAACTGTTCAAATTCCTCTTCTTTATCTTTGTAACCTAAATTTTTAGGTTTGATTCCAGATATTTTTGTTACATCTTTTACAGTACAATATGACAAGACTAAAATCCTCCTTTTTATTATGTTGCTGTTAAAGTAATTGCAAGTGTGCTAGTATTTTCATCTACAGTTAATGTTCCAGTGTATTCATTATAACCTGTTGCAGTTGCAACTACACTATATGTTCCTTCTGGAACATTACTTATTGTGCACCCTCCAGCACTACCTGTTTTACCAGTATATTGAGTTTCATTAGAGTCTTCTAATATTACATCAACATTTTCAATTGGATCTGTTCCATCAGTTACAGATACTGAAATGTTATGTGTTACTGGTTCAGGAGTAACTGAAGGGATTATGCTTCCTTTAACCATGCAAGGGCAGAAGCATCTTCCTGTTCAAAGTTGATATCATTGTACATTGTGGAAGCAATATCCCATGTATTGGAACGGAGGTTAAATGCTGATTGTACAAGAATATCATCTGGGTCTGCTAACCATTGGATATTTTCTTTATGTGTAAGAATAATTGGTTTTTTAGTGAAACCATTAGTCGGAACACTGAACTGAGGTACACTAATTAATGGAACATTTTCAAGCATTGGAACCCCATCTTGACTGATAGATGCATCAATATTATACCTGTAATGATTAGTTACAAGATCCCTACGTACTGCACTTACAAATTTGTATGGTGCAAAACAAGCCATTCCACCATCCACTTTGTACACATCTGGGAACAAGTCTAAAAATCTAAGGAATTCCTGAACTGGACTGGAATCTTCAGCAGTTAAATCAACTGTTTCATTTTTAATATCTGCATCAGTACCTATCTTTTTACAAATACCATCAATTACTTTATATCCAGATTTAACATTTTCATTGGAAGATTTATCTCCATAAATAAGGATTCTTTCTAATGCCAAACCGTTTGCTACTGCAAATCTATTAGTTAAAGTATTCATGAAACCTGCACCTTCAATACTGTCTTTCATTACAGTAGTATGTAAACCAGTTAATGCTCTTAATTCTTCAGCATTGAAGAATCTGCTTGAGAAATTCGGGTCTTGGGAATCAGATAAGGTTTGAGGCACACCTTCAATTCTTCCAGCTTCTAATTCTACTTTCAATTCCATTTTATCTAACTGTCTTTTATGATTAGTAGATAAAATTCTTTTAGTTCTATTCAAGAATACTGCTTGCTCATCCAAGTGTTGAAGATAAGTATCTGCTTTTTCTGCTTGTAAAACACCATCATTAAGTTTACCTTCACCTTGTCCAATATCTACAAACTTAATAACGAATTTTTTACCTAAATTAACACTTTTTTTAATTTCATTTTCAACCATTGTTAATGCCATGATTAATTCACCTTTTAAGCTTTAATTTAAAATAAATTCTCTTATTTTTACCAACTCATACCATTTGCATTTCTTCCAGACCTTTCATTCAAGGATTTATCGGAAGGAGTTCCACGATTAAGGTCTACATCGATGGATTGACTGTTTCCAGTTCCCCTTGGAAGATATTTTGCAACAGCACCGTCTTCAAGGTTTAATGTTCCATCTGGATTTAATGGTAATTCCACAGTTTGAGGAGTTGGATCTGTTCCATTTTGAGGATTGGTTTCCCCATTATTATTTTGCTCATTGTTTTTCTCATTTTGTTCAGAGTCATTATTTTGAGTTGGATCCTCTCCACCTTGACTTGGACCTTGATTCTGGTTTTGGTTTTGACCATTTTCTAATGCAGTTATTCTTTCATTCTGTTTTTGAATTTCAGCTAAAATTTCCGCATTAGTAACTTCACTTTCACCATTACTTTGTTGTGGTGCAGGTGCAGGATTTGCTTGAGGTTCAGGATTACTTTTACCAACTACCCTATTTAACAAACCTTCAAAAAAGCCTTCACTCATAGTTACATTGCCTTCTTGACTATTCTGATTATTTGACATAGATTTCACCTTATTTTCTTTAAATTTTTTCACAAATTCTTCATCATTCTCATACACTTCAAAATAAGCTAAAGGATGATATGGTACATCAACAATACTGATTGCTGAAGGAGTCCATTCACCAATATCTTTAAATTCAAGACTCATACTTATGTAATCCCCCTATCTAATTCATCCATATACCTAGTGGGAGCTGCAAGAATACTGAAACCATTTAATTTATGATCACGTATTCCTTGTTGAATATCCTCATCATGAACATCAATACTCACCATGACAGTTCCTTTAGGTAATGAACCAGTCATCCATGGAGTAGGAGCATCAAGCACATATAATTCAAGTATCTTACCCACATTCCTTAGAGTATGCTGAACATCAATAAGTACTCCATTACGGGCAATGATTATAGCTGCTTTACGGATAGTTTCTTCATCAAGTATGTCACCTGATTGGTCTGGAACTCCAGGTATGAGAATAGGACCTTTGATAATCATACGATTCAATACCTACGTTTCTTTTTATATTATCTCTATTTGAAAGATGAGAGAGTGTAGAAATAAAGAAGAAAAGAAAAAAACTTCAGGTTAAGTGATAATATTTTTTGGGAAATAGAAAAAAACCATATTTAAAAATAAAATATTTTTTTCCTTCCTCCTTCAAAAGACACTGTAACGAATTAGAAAAAGAGGTAAAATTTTAAAAAATAAGGTTAATATGAAAAATAGTTACTAATTATGAACAATACGATAAAAATTAGAATTAAATTTTAAACACTAAACACAAAAACCACGAGAATTTAAGGTTTACTAATGAACAAAATAAGAATAAAAAATAAGAAAAACTAAACATTGGTAAGTAAATCATCATTAATGATTGGATCTGCACCGTCCAAAATTACTTCTTTAATATTAGTAATCTCAGATTCCAATCTCTTTTTTAAATTTAAAACTTGTTCATAAACATCAGGATTCTTTTCTTCTAACATTTGCTGATACTTAAGTTTATCTTCCTTTGAAATATCTTCTAAATGATATAATTCTTTAAGATGTTTAAAATTAGATGCTTTAATCCCAATGTCAAACATTTCATCCATCAAATCACCTTTTTATATTAATATATGTAATTTCAATATTATAAACTTTTAGTCTAGCATTAAACTCATCCACATATTTATTGATATTTCGAGAAACAAACTTATAAAATAACTTATCATACTCTTCACTTCCTCTTTCAATATCCTTAATCTTTTTAGATTCAATCCTCTCAAAATCATCAAAAATCATGACTTCAAAAGTTGAATGAATCGCCAATACAATCTTTTTTTGAGATAATGATAACTCCGTATTATATTTGATTACTCCAAATCTTGTTTCAGCAGTGATAATTCCATACTTGACATCATGTTTTAAATTATTATTCATATCCCCATAAGATGGAATAACTGCCCCATCCATATGATTATGGATGGTCATATGAAGTTTCTTATTTTTAAATCTCTTTGGTATTTTAACATGCCCATTAATTCCTTTGATAAATCTTTTTAAAATTTTATGAGATTTATCGATGATAGTTAAATATTCAATTAATTTTCCTTTTGTTTTATTATTATGATGCAATATTTCATCAATGAATTTCGTGAATGATTTATCATTTAGAATATCCTCCCTAATTTGTTCTATTGTCCTTGGAGCCTCATTTTTATTTTTTGGAGCATGTTTATTCAATTTTGGATCATTTTTTGGATTTAAATTATTAAATCCAGAATTTGATTTTTGTGTTTTCTTTTTTGGATCATGTTTTTTGGAATGTACTTTTTGTTTTCGGAATTTTCCTGTTAATTTTTGTCCAATGTTTTTTATCTTGGAAGTTACTTTTTTAGTAGTATGTGATATAGTTGTCTTGATTGTTTCTATTGGTTTTAGTTTTACCTTTTCATTAAATGTGTTTTTGCTTGTATTATTTGATGTGTTCAAGTATGATGTTTGAGGTATATTGAAGACTGTTTTCTTTTCCCCTAAGCCTTCAGGTCTTCTGTTCGTATATCTTAACCAGCATCTGCAATTAGCAACATTTTCTGCTCCAGCATATAAATCTCCCGGATACATTGCTTGTGCATGATAACTACCATATATGTCAAAGTATTCATCAATTGGTACTGGTGCAATAAGTTTGGCTCGATGCCATGCTCGGACTTTACCTTTTCCTTGACCATTCATCCAAACTTTATATGAGTATCCTTCATTTAAAGCATTTATCCATCCTATGTTGGATTCATTGGTATGTACACTATCTTTAATTATATTTTTGATTCTTGCTTTAGCAGTGTTTCCGTATTTGTCTTTTAATGCTTTACGGGTTTCATGTTCACTTAATCCATCATGTAATCCGCTATGCATTTCAGATTCAATTTTCTGCTCTAATTTAATAGCTTCCCTGTTAATACGATTACTCAATATTTGACTGTATTTTTCAGCATTCAACTCTACTGCACGGTCAACATACCTGTCATCTTTGTGATGTATACGTTTACGTTCATTTTCCAAGGTAGTAGTCATTAACTCTTGGATAGTGGAATCAATGTTTCTTATCTTATCACTGTTACCATATACTGCATCATCAATAATGGCATTGATTATTTTGTCTTGCAAGGATTGAGCATTAGCAATAGCTTTATTTTGATTTTTATATTTATAGGTTAAGTGAATATTACTTTTAACTACATATAATTCATGTAATCTTTTTAATTGCTTTGCATATAATATTCTTTGTTGATTAGTGTACATTTTTATAGAGAGTTATTCTTCTAAAGGATATTCATCATCTAAATCATCATCAATAGGTTCATTAATACCCTTCATGTCCTCATCAAAATCATCAATTAACTTATTCAACTTGCCTTCAGAATCAATAGGATCATTACCATACAGCACAGTATCAAGACTTTGATTATTCATAAACCTTGCCTCATAATACTCATCATCAGATTCCATATTCAAACCAAAAGGCTCACCAAACCTATTAACAAATTCTCCTAAAGTCATAGCACCATTTTGAAGTAATTTAATACCTCTTTCAAGAATATTATCTTCCTCTTCAAAATTAACAGGATTATACTCAATAATAATGTAAGTTTTCTGGAATTCATATTTGATAATAGTCTTGTTGATGACATTAGCAATTCTTTTTTGTAAAGTTCCCACAGTAGATTTACTATAATTTTTTAATAACATTTCAGTACGATTACTCCCTACTCCAGAACCTTCACTATCCCCAAGTCTTTCACGAGGCACACGATGAATACGGCGTATCCTATCCCCTATGCTTTCAGCTAATTCAAGAAAACTACCTTCTTTTTTCTCCTCTCCAATTTTATGAACATTAACATTTAAATTATTATCTTCACTCGGAATTGTTAAAACCATTGCAGTCCCAGGTTCATTAGTAACATCCTTGAATTCTTTCTCAAGATCCTTTTCAAAATCATCCATACTATAATCTTCATTTTCTTCAATGTTCCCACTAATAGTAATGATATAGTTAGGCACACCCCGTGTTCTGAAATGTGATTGTTGATATTCCACAATAGCATTATCAGTGACAATAGCTGGAATCTCTGAAACATATTTAGGTTTACCATAAACTTTAGATTCTGAAGAATGAGTGTTAAACCATAAGATTTCATTAGCAATAGTATCGGGAGTTATACCTTCATTAAATGTTCCAGTCTTTTTATTTAAAACTTCCATATTAGTTGGGTCATATACTTTAAAGTAAGTTTTCACACTATTAATCTGATTAACAACACGTTTCTTATCCTTACACATTCGCAAATACAAACTACTGATATGATTGACACTTTTAATTTTGTTTCCTTCACGAAGTATTTCCAAACCAGCATAACCAAATGTTTCTACATCATCCGCAAATTTCTCAACTTCCTCATCAAAATTAAAATCATTTAAAAATTCTTCCAAATCAGGAGGAATATCTCCACCTTTATTGTTGATGATTTTTTTGCCGTTGAATATTGCATCTTCACATTTAGTGGTAATGCAAATATCATGTAAACCAGATACTTCACGTAGTATGTTTAATTTGAATGGATCATATGGCGGTTTGATTATTTCATCCCCATATTGCAATTCATCTTTACTTAATTCCTGTGAACGAATATCATATTCATTAAGCACACTTTTAATTACGGCTTGTTTTAAAAATTGATTAGTTACAACTTTCATATTCTTTTAACTCCTTGCTTTTCTTTTTCTTAATACTGCACCTCTTTTCTTCATAGGCCCTAGTATTCCTCCACGCCACATATCCGGACAATGATCATCAACTTTGAGTGGCCGATCCTCTCCCCGTTGTTGAGCTTTAGTATCCCAACAATAACTTTGAGCTTGAGTAATGCTATTCGTGCAACTTTGATTGATAAAAAAACGATTAGTAGCAAATAAGTTTTGGATAGTGGTTATATCTTCATAAGTATCTGGAGCATAGGTTCTGACTTTCAAGAGTACCCTTTTATCTTTTTTAGCAGCTGCTTTTAAACTTGCTGCATCATGAGGCAAATACAGAGTATTGTTTTTATTTAGATGATACTTATCTTGCAAAACGAGTATATCTTCTATTCTATCCTCATCTGATTGGGCTACTCCTTTTATCTCTCGGTCATAGTAAGTTTCATCCATTAAATAATATTTATTTCCAAATTCGAGGTCTTTTTTAATACCCATTACTCCAAATGTAGTGACAGTGCTGACTCCATAATCACAGCAGATGTTAATGTCATCCATTTTTACTTGATTATTGTATACATGAACATCAGTATCAAACATGTCATAGATAGCTCCTTCGGCAATAACCCATTGGCCAAGGATATTTCTTTTGTAAAATAATGGGTTTTTCTTGTTTACTCTGATTAATTCTTCAACATATTGTTTAGGTAAGTTAGGATTATCTTCTAATAAGAAATTCCATACTTTAACAGTACCTTTTTCTATTAATTCTTTATTGTTGATATAATCAGTGAAAATAAAATGATATGGGTTGGAAGGGTTCATGTTTAGGAACATTTTTGCTCCAGGTAAACTGCACCTACTTATAGCCATCTCAATAGTGGACTTAGGGTTACGGGTTAACTCATCACCATACCATCCACCCACGGTCATTCCTGCAACAACATCAGTAGCTCCCTCATCATTAAAACCCATCAAGTAGATTGTTTTATCTTCAACATATAGTATATTCTCATACCTGTCATGATGATACCATATGTCTTCAGTATTTAACATCTTAAAAAAATTAGTTAAAACATTACGTTTAAGTGTACTGATAGTTTTACTGCTCATTAAAAATTCATCATGAGGACTTTCACTTAAAAATTTTAACCATCTTGCACTGCAAGTAATTGTTTTACTTGAACGGACAGCCCCATGTGCAATATTAATCCAAGCATTACTATTATTGAAGAAATCTTTACTTTTGGGACTTGTCTCCCCCCACTCCCAATATTGTTTACTTGAACGCATCAGCCAACCTTCTTAAACCATTATGTTCAACAACAGACTTATTATTATCAGTAGTCATACCCATAATTAAACGCAACTCTTTCATGAGAATAGCTTTATTCTCACTATTACGCTTCAAAGCCCTAGCTTTTTTATCCTCATCCAAATCAGAAACATAAATAGAATCTCTTTCATCATCCAAATCATTAAGTTGATCAAGAATAGTTCTAACTTGACCCCCGAATGCATCATCAACTAAAACTTTATTCTGGTTACGAATACGTTCAACATTATTCACATCATAAGCTTCAGCTCTTTCTTTCCAGTGCCATCTCTTGGACCATTCATCAACAGTCCATTTTTTAGGGGGTTTTGAATTGGTCTCAGAGGGGTTTTTTTCAATCCATCTTAAAAATTTAGGTAATGTTCTAGGTTTGGGAGAGTTTAGGTACTGATTGAACACTTCAAATGCTCTGGCAGTTTCTTTGCCTTTTTCATCTGTTTGTGGTTCTTCCCAAATTTCTCCCATATACTCACCAATTTGTTATTTTTTGTCTAGTTTAGACATTGCTTCGAGTATTTTTCTTTCAGCTATTTTTTCTGCTTTTTCGTTGATTGTTTTGTCGATTATTTCAAGTTCTTCTTTTTTCTTTTTATCTTTCCATAAGTCTATTAGTATCACGATTACTACTCCCATTATTAATGATAATATTCCTACTGTTAATTCTGTGTGGTTGTATCCTTTCCATTTTAAATGGTTGGTTAATCCATCGAGTAGTAATCCTATTCCTAGGGTTATTAATGTGGTGCTGCTTATTGTTTTTGCAAATCCTGTCACCCACACTGTCCTCTGGTAAGGTATTTTTTTAGTTAAGGTTTTAGATGTCATCTTCAACACTCTCATCTTGGGTGTCGCTATGATTCAAGAGTGTTTTAATTGGGTCTTTTGCTAAGTATCCTATTAAACCACCGAAAATTGCTGATGCAATGTTTTCCATTCCAAGATATAAACTAAACATTCCACCGAGTAATAATCCTATAATTAAAATTGAAATGTTATCAAATTCCATTTGTTAATCACCTTTTTTTTAAGTTTTTTATATGGTGTAGGTAGTGGGATTTGAACCCACTATTTAATCTACTTTGGAGATTGTAGTTTTGGTTAGACAGTTTACCTACATTAGAGTGATGAATGGGGGATTTAAACCCCCTTTCGATTGTAACGAAGTCGCTTTTAGTATTCGACGTAGAGTTTTTTTATTTGAAAAAGGTGAAGAATCTTAAAATTTTTTTAGTAAATTATCCCTTTTTTAAAACGTGTTTACAATATTTTTTAGTGTTTAATTAGGAGGAATAAAAGTAAAAAGAGAATATTTTTAATTATGGCAGATTTATTATCTTTCACTTTTATTTAATGACCTTATTATTGTTTTAATCACTTTTATCGCAAATGAAGTTTTTTACGTACCCAGAATCTCTTTTTTTTACAAACAATTATTTTCAGGAATTTTTATACTGAAAAAAATTTTTATAAAATATGAAATTCCTCACCTTCAAAAATCACTGTAACGAAATAGAAAAAAAGTAAATGTGTGAAATGTTAAATTTCACTTAATATAATCAAAATTTTTAAAATGTAATAAGGTTCATTAATCTTATCACAATAATCAGAAATATCTTCATATATGTTATTAGTTAATGTTTCACTTTCCTGTTTAAATAAGGGATGTTTTAATTTAAAGATATATTCATAATCAGCATTTATTTCTTGAGGCAACTTATACATATGACAATCAGTTAAATCATCATATTTTGGAATAATTTCTGAATGAATATAATTAAAGATATCCTCTGAAAGTGAATCATCAAATTTACGAACCTTAGGAGATTTAATTAAATTAGACATTTTTTCATGAACGTTCAAAAATAATCCTCCTTTTTATTATTTTGCCGGTAGTTTTAATCGTCTGCGTTCCATCATTATTGCTTTGCGTTCCTCTTTAAAATCATTTTTTGGGGTTCCGTGCAAGTAACCACTGCCCAATCCCCAATAACTATCTGTTTGCGACCTGTGTTTTTTACGATGTTTACGTACACGTTTTTCAGTATGCTCAAGAGTACTGTAATCTCGGCATTTATCACTACAATATTTAGTAGCATTTTGGAATTTGATAAAAGTTGATCCACAATATTTACAGGTAGTTACCCAGAATCTTGTTTGTGGATCATCTTTAATTTTTTTCAATAACATCACTCAAATTAAAAATTTAAAGGGATGTTCAACCAGGATATTTTAACTTGAAATCATCAAGATGCTCTAAAATATATTCTATTGCAACAATCTTAAATACTTTTAACGGGATTCTAATATTAGTGGACCTTTCATAAAAATAATGTCCTTTAACATTATACTCGGATTCATCCAATAATAAATGAATATAATCCTGAACCGTGAAAATATTTAATTCATTGAACACAGGTATACTTTCACGACAGGCAATAATAATCTCCTTAGTGACATCTGTTCGGATTTCATGTTTACCTTTAAATTTACAATCTTCAAACCTCATAAAAAAATCATCTCCTTATGAAGTATTCACACCTGCATAAACCACCAGATTTATTCGGTTTTCCTCTTTTATCCAAACAACCAGTTTCAAAACTATCAGGTTTACGACCTGGAACATCTATACTCTGTTTACAATCACAACAACAATGATACTCAGTAATCATACAGTCACCTCATTAACCATCTTCCTAAACTTTTTAAAGTCCTCTTTACTCATATTATATTCAAAATCAGGAGTTTTAAAAGTAATATGCAAACCTGGCTTTGGACCCTCATAAGGACAAAAACTAAACAAATCTATCCAGCAACCATTATATGATTGACTTTTTCTCACTTTAATAATATCACTCATAATAAACCATGCCTCCAATTATGTTCATTAACATAAGAGTACAATATATTGCAGCGTATAGGATAATCAAGTTTACATGGATATCTTTTATTATCCTCATCCAAGAATGGACAATCTTTACAATCACTACTAATCATAACTCCACTCCTAAATTACTTGCTAAATTAACCAATGCATTATGACCAAGATGAGTACGTTCATTTTTAATAGCTTCCCTTAATTCAGCTTTAAATTTAAATAGGGTTTCTCTATCTTGTTCTAACCTTTGAGTTTTAGTTTTCAACTCATTCAAATTTCTTTCATATCTATTTAAAATATTGACAATACTTCTATTAGTATGAGGAATTCCTTCCTCACAAATATCAGTACCTTCAATAACATCAGTATTTAAAAACCATTTTTTATCACTCATTCAAATCACCCTTGCATTTTCATCTTTTATCTGAGCCACCACTCTGAATTGATAATAGTAAACTCTGTTATAATCTTCCAAATATGGATAAATACTCAATAATTCTTCTTTCAATTCAAAAGCACGATGAAATCCTTCACGTTGAGCATCAGCATCATTAATATTTTTAAATGATTTATACCCTTTTTTTGTGATGAGTAATGCTATGACATTTAATGTTCCTGGGAATATTGCAGCTATGATTTTACCAACTGGAGTTTCAATTCTTTTTTCAGGGGTTCTCATTGTTTGAGTTTTATTTCCGTTGCGAATTGGAGTAATCCATTTTTTGTTAAACTTAACCTGTTCTAATTCCATCCATATCACCAATAATTAAAAAATACTACTTTTCCATCAAAACTTCTTAAAGATTCAAAAGCCATAACCTCATCACAAATCTTATCAATATCCTCTTGAGAAATAGGATCATCTGATTCGACCAGGAATTGTTTTTTAGGCAAATTTAATTTATACCTACAATTTCCACCCATTATCTTTTTAACAATCTGTTCAATAGTCATTAAACTCATCATATCATCTTCCCATATTTTTCTTGACGTCGTTTAAAATCCCTCTTACTTTTACGTTCCTTTCTTTTTTCATTCAAAAATCCACCAACATACACCATTATTAAAATAAGAAAAAGAAAGAAGTAAATTAAATAATACTTCATTCTTTAATCTCCATACTTACAGTTTTAACACGTATCAATGACTTTAAAAAACTAATGCGTCTTTTACAATAATCAATACCAAACTCTAATTTTTTAATCTCATTATACTCCTCAGATAATTCTTCACGACAATGTTGTTTACGAATACTCTCATTATTCTTACCATATAATGCCTTAAAATCAGTACTTGCTATAATCTCCTCACTTAAAGCATTATACGCTTCTTTTTTATTGAATAAATCAACTTCTTTAACAGAGACCTCAGTAACCAAACTAGACCATTCACATAAATTACCCATTATACTATCATCAATACTATCATCGACTTTTAATGCCTCATCAATTAGTTGTATTTCATTACTGAAATCCAATGGTATTAACTCAGATATATTTACACTAACATGACTATCATTACTAGTGACTCCTTCAGCAAGATTATCGAATGCTTTTAAACCACTTAATGATACTAATAAATGTCTAGTGTCTGCTAATAGTTTTGTATTACTCATAAAACTCCTCCTTCCAATGTAACTTGTTTTCCTTTACCTTTTAAATAATCATATTTCTCAAACCAAACTTCTGCATTACCTGAATCCACAAAGTAACATAATTTCTTCATAGTAGTACGGGAGATGCTTTCACCTTTAGGTAAGAATTTACGTGAATACTTATTCGCAATCTTATCCCAAAAATGATTAGTTTCCCTTTGAAGATTTACCCAAACAGGTAATTTCTGTTTAATCCAAGATAATGATCTCATGGAATATTTTTTGGAAATGGTACATGAATCTTTACCATGGCGAATCATAATAGATCCATCTGGGCAAACATCAGTAATGTTAATATGATTATCTTTCACATAATTGCTGTAATGAAGGTACAATTCCTCTTTTTTATGAGGGATTGTGAGATTATTAAAACTCTTTGGATTATCTTCAGCTTTAGGTTTGGAATATTTTTTGTTTAATTTCTCTCGTTCAATTTCTAATTGTTTTCGTTTCAATTGAATTGCTCGTAGTTGTAATTCAATGTCTTGTTGTTCCAATTCTAATATTGTAGAATTCATTTTTTTAACCTCTTTATAACATTGTTATATGATATCATTGATATTGAAAAAGAATTATTAATAATAATAATTAATAATAATAATCCCCTTTCAAATGTCAGACAATACTGTCCGACAATAGAATTTAACTAACTTAACCAAATGTCATACCGACACAGTGCCTGTCCGACATTTGAATAATACTTACAATTTGAAATGTCAGACATCCTTGTCATACATTTCATTCTCATCACCTGAACTGTCAGACACCAATGTCTGACACAAATCCTCAAGATAATTCTTCACCTCAACCAAAAACTTCTCACCATCATAACCTAACTCACGCCCCTCAGAACGAATACTAGACTTCGCAACACCACTCTCAATACTCCTAAGAGAATGCTCACCATGACGATTAAAAATAGACACTGCATACTCCCTAGCAGAATCAACCAACATACTACGCAAAGTAGACTCATCCAACTCATGAGGAGCAATCATCCTCAACCTATTTTTCTTCGCAGAAACCAAAGCCTTCAAACTATGCACCTCAGCCTCCTTCTCAGCTAAAGTCTCCTCAAGACTACCAATGCTAAATTTCAACATAGTTTCCTCATGAGACAACGCCCGTAACCCATACATAAAAATCTCCCTGTAAGTGAAAGGTAAATCCTGAGCTTGCTTTTTCTCACTAATATGCAAACGAATACTAACACGTTGATCCATAGGAAACTCACCATTCATATTCATACACTCACCTCACCCTTAAAAACATGATGATCATTAAGCAAGGCCATATTCACAAAATTCATATAATTAATACAAGCACAAATATGCTTACAAAGATGCTTACCTAACAAACAGCCTTTACAATCGCACATCCATCCATTATCAAAATCCCAAGTAACCATATACACTTCACCAGAATCAGAATGCACTTCAAACTGCACACCCTCTTTATCTGCAAATTTAATAAAAATTTTAGAGGACATTTTTAAGAAATGCCCCCAAGATTAATATTTTCATCCAACCACTTCATACACAAATCATGTTCCTCCTGGTCCTTACACCTATCCTCAATACAAATACGCACCACATCATTAGTAGGAATCCTACCATTACGAACTAATGCATCCACACATTCTTGAATCAAACGAGGAACCGCAAGATTCTCACTTTCATCAACATTATTCTCAACAAGTTTGTCCTTTTTAGGTTTTTGAACAATAGGCTCCACTTTTTCCTGTTTTACAATATAAGGGATAGGTTCAAAAACATTCAACCCACTTAAACGGTCACCAAAACGATTCTTCATAATATCATAAAGAAATTCACCATCTTTAGTAACATAACAGAAATAACTCACATTAACACAATTATTCATAACTTTAACTGGATAAGATGGTTTATTTTTAGGGTCATCAACAATTTTAGTATCCACTTGCCCAATAAAAATAAGATGCTTACCAGAATTCAATAACCTATTCATAATCATTTCACATCTTTGTTTACGGACACTTAAATGATAAAATGGATTACCATCCTTTTCTTTCGGAGTAATTTTCTCCATACTACTATCCCATCCATCATAAATAATAGTGTCAAAATCAGTTTTATTAATCTCATCCAAAAGATTACAAATTTTAGTAAAGATTTGCCTATCATTACCAATAAAATCCACATCAGGATTAGCTTGAGTACTATAATTAGTATCATCAATATCTACAACAATAGGATTTAAACCAGCTTGTTTACAATATTCCTCAGCAAAAGTGGATTTACCACAACCAGTTAACCCACAGACATGAATTTTTAACCTATTTTTAGGACTTTCCCTATCCTTAAATTTAAGAACCATACTTATCAGACTCCTGCTACAAACATACCCATAAATACACTCATGAGTAAAATTCCACTACCACAAATCAAAGAACCATAAATAATAATATCTAATGGTACATTGAAAGTTTCCTTTTTCCCTAATCTTTTAGGAGCTTCCTTATCTTCAAATAATAAACTCAAATTAAACCCCCCATTCAGGAATAATATTAGGATTTTCTTTCACTTTTTCAATTAAATCAAAAGTAGAAGAACATCCCCTACTCTTTAAGAATAAGAGAGTTGCTTCTAAAGATAATGAATTAATAAAAGTAAAAGTCTTTTTACGAGCTTCATGAAGTTCAGGGTCATCAATATATTCAAGACGATCTAACTCCCAAGTAGCATCATAAATCTTTTTACAAAGATCATCATATTTTTCAACATCCACACTACTAATTCTTGGATCATCAAAAGGCAACTCATCACTGAAAAAATCTCCTGTGATACCCACAGCCTCTGCCATTTTACAAGCAACTTTACTCCTTTTACGATTCAAAGATTTAATACGGCTACGGAGGTTCATTTTAGTTGTTTCAAGACTCATTTTTTATTCCTCCAAAACCTTTTCACCGCAGAGATAATAGTGTCAGCATGATAATCATAGACAAAATTTATACTTGCTTTGCCATGACCTTCAGCCTGGACTTCCACTACAAGTCTTTGGCGGAATAATTGTTCAACTAAACGAGGTACATCTTCACGTTCCACTTGCCATGCGTCATGATATTTGCGGTCACAACCTACACGAAGCACACAGTTCATGAAATATCCTTTATCATGGAGTATTTCTTGAATACGGTAACATTCATCAAAATTCCATTTTGGGAAATTGGAAATGTACATTTTTTGATTTTCTGTAAAGTATGATTCAGTCATAAAGAATCACCTCCTTCTTTTAAGGAGGAGATTTCTTCACGATATGCTTTTAGTTCTGCACTTTGCACTACTACATTTCTGAAGAACAATTTTTGCTCTTTAGGCGATTTTTTATAAAATCTTTCTTCTAATAATTTAGCTTTTCGAGTTAAATTATCAGTGTTTTTTCCTTCAGTTGGAACATGATCCAACTCAACTATTTCCTTATTTAGCATTTTAACACTTTCCTGGTATAATATTAGAATTATCTACTGTGCTGCAACACAGAGATAATTTCTATATATAATAGTAGAATTATCTACTATATAAATGTTTTTATTAAGTAATTATAAAGGTAACATTTAAGTAGTTTAAAATCAAATATATTAGTAATCAAATATAAAGTATGTGATATGATGATTATAAAACAAAGTAAAATTGGAACAGCAGGAGGCAACTCATTAAGAGTAGGAATTCCAGAAACAATTGTTGATTTATTACAATTAAATAGAGGAGACTTAGTAGATTGGGTTGCTGAAGTAGATTCAAATGGAGTAACAGTAACATTAAAGAAAACAGAAGAATAAATACCTTTACCAACCATTACTCCCATCTTTTTTAAAGTACATACCATTTTTATAAAATTAGTAAGTATTAAATAATTCTTATTCTCTAATATAATATTGGTTACTAAAATTTTAATCACTTTCCTGGTGAACTATTTTTTTGTAGCCAGAGTTTGTGGGTGAGAAGCTGCAACTTCCACGACCCCACACTCTTTTTTTACAAACAATTTCTAATGTTTATTCATCATAATATTATTTTTTGAAACAATTCAATTTTCATAATCACTTGAATCCGTTGATTGCCAACTACTTTTTCCAGAGTCTTCATCATAAACTCTTTTATATTCTTTACCATCATCTCCTTTTTTTACAGGTTGATCATGAGTATACGCCCAATCATCATCACCTTGCTGAGATTCATCCCATTTTTCAACATAACTCTTAGAACTGGATTCCGGTTCATTATTTACGGATTCACTTTTACTAGAAGATGCTTTTTCATCATCATCTGAATTAGAATTATTTAATGTATTATTTGTAGTATTAGTAATGTTTTTTGTAATATTAGTAGTATTATTGATTTGTGTAGAATTATCATTATGATTATTAGCAGTATATAAATATCCTACACCGATAATGATTACACATATAATTCCAATTATTAAAATAATTTTTTTAAGTTCCATTTAACCCATCTACCCCATATTCTTTTTTTTACAAACATTATTTTTCATCTAGTTTTTTAATCAATTTATTATGTTTTAAATCTAATGATTTTATTACAAAGTTATCTCGTGTAACTTCTGGGAATTCTCTTTTTTTATTCTCTTCTTTTTTATTATCCGACATGCTTTATCAAAAATTATATTATTACTGAGATTAATGTTAATCCAATTGCAATTATAAATGCAATAAATCCAATTCTACTAATTATTCCTTTAAAATTTATTACTTCCAAATTATACTTATTTGTGGATCCATACATCCCAATAGTGGAAGTAATATACTCTGACTCAGATATGTCACATTCATAATTATCAATAATACTTTCCATATCAGGATAATATTTAAATCTTCTACTGATTAGTGAAATAGTGAATAATAAAATGGATACAATATAAACTACAGATGCCCAGATACAAATACTGGTTCCTGTTGGATTATTTTTAAATGTTGGTAGTAGAAATGATAATTGTATAGTTATCATTGCACCTATTATAACAATCATTGATAATGATTTATTATCTATTTCAGTATTAGTATTATTGATAATTTCATATGATTGTTTTAAGTCATTTATGTAAACATCATCATTCATATTTTTAATCACACTCTCATTCAAATTTTTTTTGAATCATTTCCATTAAGGGTTTTACCTCTTCAGAAATATTAATTTCACTGATATTTTTATTTAGTTTATTTTTCTTAGTGAAGTACGATTGTGCAAATGATCGACTAACAAAAACAACACCAGTAAAATCAATTAAAATATCTTTATCATTAATTTTATCAACATCATCTAAGAATTCAACAGCTGCCGAATTCATTTCCAATGATGAATTAATTTTGTCTTTTATTACAACTGTTTCTGTCAACTTTAACTACCTCCTTTCATATGTATACGGATTTCCTTTATAAAATTCTATCCAATCATAATAATTTTGAACTTCATCATGATTTAATCTTAATGAGATTAAAGTACCTTTAAATATATTTTTGTTATCTAATAGATAATATTTATACCTATTTTTTCCTCGAATATGTAAACAACCAGTACCTGAAACAATTAATGCTTGACCTTTATTTGCTTCAACTACTAATCTAAGTGTGGACCATAAACCATTACCTCTTTCATCTTTATCATCAGATACTGTGGAATTGTTACTAATCGCTATTTCTATAGCATGACAATCATCTTCAAAAGGTATTCCAGATTTTTTAAATCTCCCAGGTATACCCAATCCATCATCCATAACCGAAATATCTAACTTTTGAGGATGGGGATATTCTTGTGCATAAGTGAAACCTTGACTAGCCAATTCTTCTTCAAATGGAGTATGATTATAAATATTATTAGTTAATTCCGAAAATAAATGTAATAATGTATAATGACCCCCATATCCTGAATCTATTTTTTGAGTAATTTTTAAGCTTAATTCATGGTCTTGTCTTTCTTTTTCGGAGAAAGGCAATATCTGATAAGGTACGGTTGTACTTGTTTCTTTTCTATTCAGTATTCTTTTGATATATTCTTCAGTATTTGAATTAACTAGAAAAGTTTCTATGTTCTTTTCTCCTGCAAAACACAGTAAAGGCAACATAGTGGTTGGGGCTATAAATCTTTCATCACTTAAATCCAACTTAGTAGATCCTTCCGCATAATTCTTTGCGATTCTTTCAAATTTTTTATAATCATCATATAAATTATAATACAATTTTTTCTACACTCCTTTTTGGTTAGTTTTATTTATTGTTGAAAATATTTATAAATGTTTCTATTCATTTAATTTTTAATTTAAAATACTATTGTTCAATATTATAATAATATAATTGCTTGTTTGTTCAGTAGTAAAAAATGAAGCACAATGTGTTTGAAAAATCACCGTTCAACAAAACACTTTAAACAATAACCAAACACATAAAAACACAATCACGAAAACAGATCATCAAACACATCATCCTTACTATCCATAGCCTCCTGAATCTTACTCTCAATACGCTCATCAATACTATCCACAACTTCTTTATACTTCAAATTAGCCTCCTTCAACTCCTTATTCTCATCCCTAACAACTTCCAACTCCGTTTTAACACGATAAACATCATCCACAACAAGGAACGGCAAAGCCTTAATATACTTCTCTTTCAAATCCTCGACTTTAACACGCAAATAACTTGTATGAATAACATCATGAGTTTTACGACCCTGCAACAAATTAATCTCATACTCACTTAAGCCAGCAGCATATAACTGACTGGTATGATAACGCCTCATCATATGAGGAGCAAACTTAACATAATTACCAGCCTTACCCAAACCCACAGCCTCATTAACCTGCCGGAACATTCTTTCAATACTCCCATGACTACCTTTAAATAACTGATCAGTTAATTGCAGACCAGGATAAAATTTAGGATTATCCGGATGCTTCTTATTATACCTACCCATACTTTCATGTTCCTTTTTCTCACGGTATATTAAATAATTGTTAATAGAGATTACCGCTTCAGGACTGCAAAAAGTAGTATACTGCACACCAGTTTTCTGCCTCCTTAATTTCTCAAATACCGGTACAATATCTTTACGACTATTCAACACATCCAAGATCTCATGAATATACTTGGAATCATCACAGGGTAGATTATGATATTCCCTGGTAGAATAAACATAGTCATAAATAGTTAAGTTGAAGGTATCAATTAAAGAACATCCACTACTGGACATGAATGTTGCAATTGCCTTGACTAAAGGATTTTTAACATTAACACAGGTTTGTAATTCATCTTGTGTGATAATGTCTTCAGGAGTTAATTCCACCTTATGGTATTTTTTGGTACTGAATGATTTTAAAGGCAACACAGTAATATCAAAATATTTAATAATTGTTTTAATAACAGTGAATTTCATCTGTGCTGTAGATGGTTGCAAATTATCGTATAAGTATTTTCTAAAACTTATTAAAAAATAGTATAAAGTGGATTTGGTCCACTTTACTTTTTGTTCTTCAACTTCAGCAATCTCTAGGATTTCAGGTAATGTTTTACCTGTGTGCTCTTCAAATATTTTCACAACTTGACGATATATTCTTTGTGTATTTTTAGAGCTGTTTCGTTCTATGAAATAAGTTTGCAGTAAGGATTCGGTACTCATATTTTTCATATTTATTTGGTTCCTCGCTATAAATTAATGTTGAGCGAGAGAGCATTTGAAAACTATTATTTTTTTATAGCCCTTACAATTTTATGAAACTTATTTTACATAGCTATTCAATTTATCATTTCTTATGTGCCTTTCTTTTTTATTTATTTTATAATCAATCATCCCATCATTAATAGCTTTATTGGAATGATATCCTTTTAATTTAGGAGATTTGTTTAATACATATTCCAACTTGGAATATGCACCATATTCATCACTGACAACCACAACGTGTGCCGGAGGATGAATCTTTTTAACCTGCATGATGCTTAAGGTAGTATCCTCCTTTACGAAAAATGCAGTGGCCACATTAGATTTTGTTCTAAGTTTTGAATTTAGAATTCCTTCAACAAGTGAATCGGCAAATGCAGGATCAACCACCTTAGGTTTGGTGGTTAAATTCAAATTGCCATGTCTTTCCATATCAGCAATTGCACTGAATAATTTTGAGTTATTTTCTCCTCTGATTAATATTAAAGCCACATTATCACCTGTTCTGGAAAGATTTCAATAATCTTGACCTGAATACCACTAACAATATCAGGATAATACCTACAGCAGTCTGAATACTTCCTAAGATATTTAATATGTTTCCATCAATTGGCAAGTCCCATGCCGGAGCGGACCTGTCTCCTGGAAGTGCAGTGTAATAAACACCGACCGCTTTGGAACCCTGTTTAACATTGATGTCTTTAGGTTCGACATGGTCAACTCCCATTAAAAGTCCGTTGTTAATACCTCTGTTGATTGAACCTGCAATTGAAGATGCATCGTATCCATATTTTGCAACGGATGCTTCAACAATTTCTGAAGTAGTGGATGCCAATCCAGGCTTGTCACTTCCATAAGTAGAAACACTTACCGCATTTTGGCTAATAGTTAACGCAGAACCTAACGCCTCATATGCATGCACGATTCTTAACTCGCTGCCACATATTGGACAACGGTCATTGGCTTCAGCCGCAGGATAACCCATAGCCCATCCACAATCATCACAGACCTTCGAATATTCCTCATCCATAGGATAACCGGTCTGATTCATGTCCTTAGGAACAAACATATCATCAGTTGAAATACCTGAAATTAAATTGACTCCACCACCACCGTATTTTTCTCCAGAATCACGAGCAACTTCTCCCATTGCTTCTGAAAGAATTGTGGTAGCAGGATATCCGTCCCTAATCATTTTACCTATGTTCATTGCAGTTTCTTTCCTTACAGTATCTGCAGTACCATATAATGGGTTTCCAGCAGTGTTCCTTAAGTGAATAATTGCTCCTTTTTGACCAGGCTGTAGGGTAGCTACACCACTGGAGTAAGGAGTAACCTTAATATCATTACTTGCATCATCCACAGTAATCACATAAGCATTGAAAGACCCACCAATTGCGGCTCCAATATTAGGACCCCCAACTAACAGACGGGCCCCCTTAAATTGTGAAGCAAGAGATGCGGCAGAAGCGGTAGATGCATTATTTTCAAGATTAGCAACAGCATCAATAATGGAATCCAGCCTTGTATCTGAACTACCTGTACCCCCGGAGAGTACCGCAAAATGATTGTTCTTAGACATTAAGAATGTTGACTGAAACATGTTTTCCGCAAATGACATACTTCCAGCAGCTGCACCATTCGGATCGTTTCCAGACGGGTCAGTAATGACTATAATGTTACAGGTAGCTGCAACGCTACTCATAGTCATTAGAAATATTATTAAAAATACAATTAACATATGGAATGGCTTTACTTTCATCCAGTCACCCCAGTAGTTTGATTCTTCAATTCAACAGAAGAAAAGTCTTCAATAACAGTTACTGTTACAACACCGGTATTCTTATCCACCTGCACATCTGCAGCGGTAATAGGCTGAACGGATGTACCAGGCACAGTCGACCGTGTTGCAAATTCTTGAGCCGTTTGTATCGCATCCTGCAGTGAAACTTCCCTTTTGGAAGTTTTTAAAATATCTCCGTAAATTACACTACCATCCCTAAAACCAGCTTGCATAACATTAGATCGGATAGTATCTACCGGAACAATATCATTACCTTTTATAATTACCCCAGAAATAGGAGTACCATCAGTTATATCATCTGATGAAGCAAATGCCACATAAGTGATTAAACGACCACAAAGAATTAAAATAAACGCTAATAATAAAATAATTAATGTGTCTCTTCTAATCTTTATAAACATGTTTATATCCTCTTAGTACATTATTCTTTTAAAAAGAATAGATTTATACATTTATTATATTAAATCAATATGATATTTAAATTTATATAATGTCTGATAAAAGTGACTCAGCAGGATCCATTCCCTGAGCACCAATTAATAAAATAATATCTTTTTTATCCGCATTCTGGTAAACTTCACTCAAACAGTCCTTTAAATTATCAAAATGCATATATTCTACATGATTTTCATTCAAAGTATTGAAGAACACTTCCCTTTCATCATCTTCAACAAAGTTCAAATCATTTACCACATCATTGCTTGAAGACAGGTACAGCTCAATGTTGTCGTTCATAGATTCAACAATTGCATCAACATTCAGCTGATTGATTTCAACACCTCTTGAACCCCTTATTGCACAGGCAACATGCAATTTCTGATTTTCTGGAAGTAATTTGAGGGTTTCAGATATTGTTGCTTTTATTCCATCAGGATTATGTGCAAAATCATCAAAAATCAATGGTTCATCATGCAGTTTTGCAAATCTTCTATTCAATGCCTTGTAGGTTTTAACCCCATCAACAATCTTATCCATATCAATATTCAAAGAGATGCATGCTCCAATGGCAGACAGAATGTTTTGGATGAAATGGCTACCAGTAAACGGCAGCTCATCAATTGTCATTATCACATTGCCGTCATATATTATCGCATCATCGTCAAAGTAAACGCCATTGTCCATAGATTGTCTGGACATTGATGTATAAAACGGATTTTTGGCTTCAAGCTTTCTTACAAGCCCGTCATCATAATTCAATACAGTTATTCCATCACCAATAGCTTCCGGAACAGCCTTTATCTCATCAAATACATCATCTATGGAGTTTACAAGACCGATATGGTCCATTGCAATGTTTGTTATTACGCCAACTTTTGGCTCAATTGCATTACTCATCAATGCGGCATGATTCTCCATCAGCTTTTCAAGCCAACCCTGCACTTCAGACACCTCTATGACAAGATAATCAAGTTTGCCGTTTTTTTCCACTTCGTCCGAAATCAGTTTGGACACCATAGGATCAATTAGTGTATTGAATTCTGATTCACTGTCAGTATTTGTCAATACATGATAACCCGCATTGTTCAATATATGATAAATTAAATGTGATGTTGTAGATTTCCCGTTTGTTCCGGTAATTACTATATTAGTGGAAGCGGGTGAGAATTTCTTTATTGTATGTGAAAGCGCATAGGCATTAGCCAGTTCAATCTTGTCTGTGATGATTAACGGGAAGTTTAGTCTTTCAGCCTCTTCAATTGCACCATCCTTTGGATTTTGTGTTATGAGACATGCGATATTCTGATTGAAAGCCATTTCAATACCGGTTCCATTAATCCAGTGCCTAATTACAATATCCCCTGTATGAGCATCATTTAAAAATGTGAATTTTCCGGTGAATCCGTCAATGGAAAAGAACTCGTCGTTACCTATAACTTTACCTTCAACAGCTTTTACCAAATCACAGAAATCTACCCCGGTATCAGGTTTGGTATGCTGCAAAACATATTCCCTTGCAAGTTCAATGTCATCAATAATAATCATTGGAAAATCCAATCTGTTTGCGGTTTCAATAGCATTTCCTCTAGGTTCAGGTGTTATCAAACAGGCAATATTCTGATTGAAAGCCATTTCAACACCAGTTTCATCAACCCATTCCCTTATTACAATATCTCCAGTATGAGCATCATGCAAAAATGTAAATTTCCCACTAAATCCGTCAATTGAGAAAAAATCATCGTTTCCTACAAGTTTTCCATTTATAGAACTGGCCAATTCTTGAATATCCATAAAAATCACCAAAAAAAGTAATTAGAAGAAGAACATTTTTACCAATATGCCTACAGCACAAAGTAAAACAGTAGTTCCCCAGTAAGTTAAAACAATCTTAATTTCAGACATACCATAATGATTTAATGTGTGATGTAAAGGTTCCACAGGCAATTTGATAATATGTGCCCTATGCAGTAAACTTACAACTACAGACAGAATCGGTACACCCAATGCAATAACACCAAAGACCGGAATATCACCAATCAATACTGCTGAAGCATAACCTACTCCCAATACAAATGATCCGGTATCACCCATGAAAATTGATGCAGGATATTTGTTGAACACTAAAAATCCTAAAGAGATTCCCGCCAAAATTAAAAATGGTGGAATAATGCTTGACAGTCCGAATAAATCTCCATAAAGACAACATGCAAGTGATGCGATAGCTATAATTCCCGCTGCAAGACCATCCATACCATCGATAAGATTGACTGAATTTATACAACCAAGTATTGCTATAATAGATACCGGAACAGCCAACCATCCTAATGGGAATCCGGCTAATGTTGTTACTCCTCCAGTTATTCCCAAACATAAACCTATAACTATTTGACAAATGATTTTTTCAAGTTCCTCAGGTTCTGTCTTAATTGGAACTTCTCCAATCACTTCAACTTTTCCATCTTTAAGCAAATCTTCAACTTCAGCTTTTGCCTTTGGAGTTGCAACACGAACTTCTTCATTAGGTTCAACTTCCAATCTTCCTAAAGTTATCACTTCATTTGAAACGTTAACTACAAGTTTTTGAACTTCCTTTACCTTAAGTCCTATTAAATCATCGACAAGTCCAACTATTCCACCGATAAGCATCATAAAGCACACAATGACTATTGGACCATTCTTGAAATTAAGTGCAATAATAAGGGAAATAGTAAATAAAAATGCAATACCTCCCATTGTAGGAGTACCCCTTTTAAATCGATGTTCACTAACTATAGGATTATCTGTAATCTTTGCTTGCAACAATATTCTTCTAACATACCATGTGAAAAATATAGAAGCACATATAGTCACTAAAAAAAGAATTAACATTTCAATATTAGTCATTTTACCACACAATAAATTATTAAATTATATAGTTATTTGTCAACAATACTATATAATTATAACTTATAACCAAAAGCTATATCAACTTTTGAATTAACTTTTCAAGATCTTCTTTTGATTTCGCTCTTGCAGTAATCCTCTGATATCCTTCAGGACCATGAACAATAAAATCATTGGCTTCAAAAGACTTGACCGGTTCATTAGGATTCGGTCCATTGTAGTTTCCCACAGGAATTTCAGTAGAGTAATAATATTGCAGATTATCGGAGATATTAGCCAGACTGAACTCACCACATGCCATATTTACCAATTCACATAATGAATTTATTCCGCAAGTAGCTGTTGTCAAATATCTTGTACCGTTAGGTCTGGTATTTACTTCAATGGCATATAGCTGATTGTTTTTACGTGAAAACATGAAATCCATTTCAAAAATTCCATCTGAAGCCAGATTCTTTGCAACTTTATATGCAACATGTTGAATCAGATTATTGTCCAAACCTTCAACCATACACGGTCCGGTTTTTGTTTTGTTTAACGGATGGGTTCCCTCCAGGGTGGTTTCACCCTTATATATTGGAGGCAATGCCACAAATTCACCGTTATAGCCTAAAACCTCAATTGATATTTCGGCCCCTTCAATAAACTCTTCGCATAATGCCTGGTCAAATTGATTGAAATATTCATCAACATCATCCATTGAACTTGCAACCATGATGTCCTTTCCGCCCTGTCCTTCACCCTGCTTCAGCACTACAGGAAAATCAATTTCCAAATCTTTTGGACTGTTCAATATCTGATATTTTGGAGTCACAACCCCAATTTCCTGGTAAAACTCCTTTGTTTTGATCTTGTTTGATGTGAGTTCAACTGCACGTACATTAGCTGCAATAACAGGTATTCCAAACTCCTCCTCAAGTTCCTCCTTCATATGAGCGACATCAATCAATGGAGGGTCAATACCGATTAATGGCACAACTGCATCCACATTCTGCATTAATGCAACCTGTTTTGGACCGTCCATTCCACGGGGGACTATAAATACCTGATCCGGCAAATCCAGGTTGATTGCATTTTCATTAGACTCGGTCAATATACTTTCAATTCCCTTAGATTTCACATACCAATCTAAATCATCATATAATCTTGAACCTATAAATAATAACTTCATAATATAATTCCTTTTAATAATTCGATAAATTCAAATGCTGCCTTTTTAACTTCGGATGTTGGCTCATCACCCCAATCCATAGTTTCAGGCTCTATGCCTACGAATATGATTTTAAAATCCGTGTCCTTTTCAAGATACTTTACAAAGTAGGACAAAGACATGGAATGGGTTGAAATGCCGATGTTTGCAAAATCATATTTGTCTACAATTTGCATGTCACCAGGTTTTTTATCCATCAGACAGGCATCAACAATAATCACATGAGTAGGATTTTCCTTTCTAATCTTTCCAGTGAAATTTTCCGGAACGGTCTGTGCATCAATGAACATCAAACCCTCATTTTGGGTGACCTCTTCAGTCAGCCTTTTGATGATATAGGGCCCTACGCCATCATCACTTTTAAGTTCATTGCCCACTCCCAATATTATCAATTTCTCGCAATCGTTTAGAAAATCTGTTAATTGAGACTTAAAAGACATAAATTTCACCTACAGGTATCTACTTTCAATACTTTCGATACCTTCCCCCATTATATATTTTATCTCAACAACTATAAAGTCATTTACATTCACATGTTTTTCATCTAATGGAATCATCAATGGAGGGTTTAGCATAGGCAGTGGCCCTGCAATAATATTGTCATTGAGCTTGGTATAGGTTGTGATTTTCAACCCATTTACTGTTGAGTCCTTATTAGATTTCAATTTTATCTGTGCTTTGAATTCAGGTGAAATTTCATCTAAAAAGTCAAACTCGGAATAGGAAATCTCATCGGACAATGTCTCATATGTTGCATCTTCATCCCAGTGAACATGATGCCTTTCCATATTCACCATCTGGACAGTGTTAATAATCCCCTGAGGAATGATTTTGCCATCCCGTTTCAGGAATTTCTTTGCATAGTTAAGCACGGGAATTTCTTCCTCGTCAATGAGTGCAGTATCAAGCATTTCACATACTATCAGGTCTGCTTCCTTTGAAAACTCATAGTCCAGTACGTTCGAATTGATCACTTGAACGTTTTTAAAATCGGACAGATTTTCCTCAGCGCATTGAAATGCCTTATTCTCAATTTCCAAGGAGACAACCTCATCAAACTTTTCATTTAAAAAATAGGACAGAATCCCGCTTCCGCATCCTAAATCATATGCCAAACCGCAATCAGAATTATATTCCTCAATAGCTTCATAAAAAACAGATAACCTATCAGTATCCTTTAATAAATCGTGATGATAGGGAGTGGTTTTGAATTTCATAAAAAAAATAGTAAAAAAAGATTTTAGTGAGCGTGAGAATGGTCATGTGAGTGACCAGGTTCCTTAAAATCTTCTCCGTTAGCAGTACTTGTAAGTTTTACGTGTTCAACACCCTTAAGTCTCATGATCCTTTCGGTCAAATCACGTATCTCTACAATATCACCATTCACTACAACGATTTCCATACAGTATTTATCAGTCATGTGAATGTGCATACTTGTATTGATTTCATTTCTGAAACTGTGCTGGATTTCAGCGAGGCTTTCCATTACTCCTGTGTAGTGGTGGTCATAAATAATGGTTACAATACCTATCCTTTGGCCTTCCATGGAATTCATCCATTGATATCTAACAATATAATCTTGAAGTGCATCACGAATTCCTTTTGAACGAGATTGGTATCCTCTTTCTTTTAATACTTCATCAAAATCAGCAAGTAATTTTTTAGGTAAAGACATACTAATTCTCATCATAACAAACACATCATAATTTCAATATTTATATTACTATATAATCTTTTAAATTATATAAATATTATGATTAACTTGAAAAATAATAATACTTCAATATTAAAAATAGTGTAAAAAATATTATTCAACTAAAAGGTAATATTCCCCATCATCCTTGTCGATGGTTTTTAATAGCCCTTTGTTTTGAAGGGACAAAATGATATGGTACATTCTAAAATTACTTAATTTTAAATCTCCATACAACAAATGACCTTCTAATGTATATTTAGAAATAAGATTTTTATCGTCCACCAATTCCTGAATTAATTTAAGGGAATCCTTTTCCTTTTGGTTTAACTCCAACTCTTCAAGGTCCTTTCTAGAATTTACAGTGTTTATTTCTTTTTCACTATCGGACAAGCGGGCTTTATTATCCTTAAAGATTACCAAGTCCTTACCCTGAAGTTCCTCCAGGATTTGAACTAAATCATACTCATGAAATCCCAATTCCTTACGAAGTATCTTGATAGGCACTCCATCAGGATATTCAATAGCATAAATCTTTATTTGGTCCAATACCACTTCTTCATTTCTAGTAATGTTAATCATTATATCAGCAGACAATTAATTATATAATACAAATTATTATTTTAATATTACTTATATCTTTTGCATCAGGATAATTGCATTTCATTTTCCAGTGCCTTAGCTTCCTGTTTGTTTTTTTCTGCATTTTCTTCAGGGGTTAAATTGGCAGGTCTTGTGAAAAACAATTCCAAATCGTTAACAACCTGACAGATGGACATGTGCACCAATTCTTTTACAGCCAAACTTTTTTCAACACGATTCATGGACTCATCAGAATAAATCTTATCATAGTCGCTTTGATAGTCGGCACGTATTTTTGCAGGATCCAAATCATTTTTCAAGTCATCTTCATCATATTCTTCAGTTAAAAGTAAGAAAGTTATCAGTTCATCCTTTTCATCTTCAAAATCCTTATCTTCATTTTCAATGACATCCCAGAAATAACTGCTTACGGATTGGAAAACATCCCTTGAAACATTGCCGTTTACAATATTGTCAATGAATAAATCAAAAGTGTTTGAGATATAATATTTGCCGTTTTCTTCCTTGGTGGCGAAAACCAGTTCGTTTTCTACATTAGCCACATATTGAATTAAAATTATATCCTGAGCCTTTTCAAAAGTTTTAGTGGAAAATGTAGTATTTTTTAATTTATAGTCAGCATTAACTTTAAGTGCATTTTCAACACTTTCAATATCCTCTTTAGAAATTTCCATGAATTCATCAGCCATTCTATCAACCTATTACTATTTAGATATTCATATTAAAAGTATTTATTTGTTCATGAACATAATTTAACCATGGATGCTGAAGACATATTAATCGAACTTAAGGAATTATCATCAAATACTGCAATTAAAAAACACGAACTGTTGGAAATACTTAAAAAATATGCTCGTATAATATCAGTGCAGGATTTAATGATGGCTACAGCACGTATGAGAAAAGATGGAGAATATGTCCAAAAGAACTATCGTGAAAAATACCTGAAAGTATACATAAAATATTTTATCATGAGAATGAAGGAGGTTAAGGAAAAAGAAGACTACAACGATACTGAAATCGATAAGGAGTCTTTCGACACCTCATTTCCCATGCTTGAGAGAACTTTTGAAAAGGAAAGGTTATCCGATAGTGATGAGGATAAATTCCCATTGATTTATGTCATTACAGCATTATACACCACATTCATTTTAGAAGAACCTATACACCCTGTTGGAAGTGAATTTCCCGGCAGCTTGTTTGTTGAAGAAAAAAACGGTGAATTTTTCTGTCCGGTTAAGGACAATCAGAAGGACAACATAAATGCAATATGCCATTTATGCCTTGCCGAACAGACCCCCGACATTTAATGGTGATTTGATGAATATTTGTTTATACGGATCCGGAAGTAGAAAAATTGATGAGATATATACAAATGAAGTCTATAAATTAGGTTTGACCATGGCACAGAAAGGCCATACCCTTGTTTTTGGTGGTGGAGACACCGGAATGATGGGCGCATGTGCACATGGAGTTCATGACAATGGCGGAAAATCAATAGGAATTGCACCGGAATGGATTGGAGACTTTGAACCATTGTGTGAAATATGCAGCGAGTTCGTTTATGTCGATACAATGGATGAGAGAAAAAACAAGTTCCTGGAAAAATCAGATGCATTCATCATATCTCCAGGAGGCATAGGAACCCTAGATGAATTTTTTGAAATAATAACACTTAAAAAATTAAAACAGCATGACAAACCGATAATCATCTTTAACATCAATCATTTCTATGACACCATGCTCAAAATGCTGGATGAAATGGAAGAAAATGGTTTTCTATACAAACAAACAGAGACATTCAAAATAGCGACAAGCATTGACGAAATCTTTGAATACCTTGAATAATGATTATATGAAATGTTTTGGGGAATGTAAATGAATGAAAAAACACTGCAAATTGTCGAAAAAGTAGAAAATGCAGAAAATATTGACATTAAAAAGACAATTGAAAAGGCAGCCACTGCAGGTTATCTTGGCGAAGAACATTTTTACTGCACAGTTATCGAGGATGGCGGCCTGACACATACAGTACCTGAAATTTTGGGAAACATGTACAAATCACAGCCATTGGACAATCTGTATTTCGACATCATCTCAAAGGCACTGGACCATGACGGCATCTACATCTCTCTGGCATATTCCACATCCAGATTGCTGGTGCCCGATGAAGACTGCGATGAAATCATCGAATATGACGACTACGATCTGGATGAAGACGAATTGGAATATATGATGGAACATGTTCTGATTACCGCAGATAGTGTGAAAAAATTTAAGGTGTATGCCGAAGAGGGCATTGCAGGTCATGAACGTACAGAAGATACTGGTTTGATGATAAATATTATTGATGGAGAATACAAGGCCTATTTTGCACTTCGCTCAACAGACCAGTGCATGTCAAGTTTCAGAGTGCTTCCATTCAGTTGGGATTATCAAAAGGAACATCCGTTATCCCTAAAAAATCCGATCAATGAACTCCTGATTGAAATGATTGATGAAACAATAGTTTTAAAATAATTCACAAACCTTTACCAAATTCATAAGCCTCTTTCGGATATTTGGAATATTGAGTCATTGACAATGTTCCACAGCCATAACCTAAGATTCTTCCCTTATCCTCAAGATTCAGATAGCGGATTAATGTATCATAATGGGATTCCAATGAATCGAATGTCCAGTCATCACTGTTATATGCAACGCTTAAAAGTGCAGATTTGAAATGCCTTTGCTGAATGGAAAAATTCCTTGAGCAGAACCTGTCCACCAATGTTTTCAACTGTGCAGTCATTCCCCAGTAGTAAAGTGGAGTTACAAAAACAAGCATATCGGAATCAAAAATCAAATCCCTGAACTCATCCATATCATCATGCAAAATGCACTCACCCTCATAACCACAGTTCAGACATCCCACACATGGTGAAATGTCAGCATGCGCAGCATCAATCTCACTGACACTGTGACCGGCTTCAGTTGCTCCCTTGATGAAATTATCAGCAAGCAAATTTGAAGAGCCTTTCTTATTGGGACTTCCCTTAATAACCAAAATCTTCATGATTTCACCTCACAATGAATAATAATTTAACAATGAAAAAAATATAACTTTAACCACAAATGGGGGATTAAAATGAAAATCAAAACAATAACAATTTCAATAGCCCTGCTTGTTTTAGCCTGCAGCATTACAGCAATTGCCGCAGAAGACGTGAGTGTTTCAGGGCATACATTTGAAGTTCCAAAGGATTATAATGTATTAAAAGGATTACCTGAATTGCAATCAGAATAATGTTAAAAAAGAAGCTTGTTGTCCCCACACTCAAATTTGATATCAAACTTGAAACATAAGGAATGCAAATCAGGGGAGAGGTCCCCAAATTGGCCTTGATTGAAAGAGAGGCTCCAAGAGAAATAATGAATAATGAAATTAGATATATGACATATCTATTGGCTTTACGAAAATTAAAATTCATATAAAGAAATATATTTTTTACTATATCTAAAATTTAAAAAAAAGAAATAAGCAAAGTGCTTATTTATTAATAGAGTTTATTGCACTTTGTGCACCTTGTTTTACAAAACCGCTTTCATCATCGAGCAGTTTTTCAAGTGCAGGAATAGCTTTTTCATCACCAAGGTTTCCTAAAGCCCATGCAGCAGCTCCTCTGATTTTCCAGTCCTCATCGTTTAGGATTTCAATTAAAGGTTCTACAGCAGGTTCACCCATACGGGAAAGTGAAGTGGATGCTTCCCTTCTAACCAATTTGTTGTTGTCATGTAATGTGTCGATTAATGCTGGAATTGCTTTAGGGTCATTTATTGCTCCTAAAAGTGTTGCTGCATTTAACCTGATTTGTTTTTTTCTACTGGATAATGCTTCAATTAAAGGATCAAGTGCTTCATCAGCCCTTAATTCTAATTCTCCAACAGCATCTTCAACTACAAAGTCATCTTTATCATTTAATAATTGTATTAATTCATCAATGCTTCTTTCCATTTTTATCCCTCACAAATCCAATAAGGAATTCTAACCTTATTTATGTAATTAATATATAATTATAACTTTGGTACTATAAAAGTATTTCGATAACATACGAACAAAATTTCAATGCAAAAACAAAATTGCATATATAGAGTGAAAACAAATTATTAATATACGAAAAATTTTATGGGTAATTAAATGTACAAACTTGCGATAATTAGTGGAGATGGAATAGGCCAAGAGGTAATGGCCGCTTGCGAATATATGCTTGACAAATTGGATTTGGAATTTAGTTTTGAATATGGTGAAGCCGGTTTTGAATGTTTCAATAAAAATGGAACAACACTTCCCGAAGAAACAATTAAAACAGCAAACAAAAGCGATGCAGTTTTGTTCGGCGCATCAACATCAACCCCCGGACAGCCAAGTCCGATAATAAATCTAAGAAAAGCATTGAATGTATATGCAAACATAAGGCCTATAAAATCATACAAGGGAGTTAACTGCATTCGTGATGACATAGACTTTGTAATCGTGCGTGAAAACACCGAAGGCCTGTACTCACAGAACGAATATGGAGACAGCGAAAAGATGATTGCCGAAAGAGTAATCACAAGAAACGCCTCTGAAAGAATTTCAAAGGCAGCATTCAATTTATGCATCAAAAGAGGTCAGAGCAAGGTGACATGTGTCCACAAAAGCAACGTATTGAAAAAGACAGACGGTGTTTTCAAGGAAAGTTTCTACAAAGTCGCAAAGGATTACCCTCAAATTAAAACTGAAGACTACTATGTTGATGCAATGGCAATGTATCTGATTACCCAACCTCAAAATTTTGATGTTATCGTTTCAACAAACCTGTTCGGAGACATAATCTCAGATGAAAGTGCAGGACTGGTTGGAGGATTAGGCCTTGCACCTTCAGGAAACATAGGAGACCACAACGGACTGTTTGAACCGGTTCACGGTTCAGCACCAGACATTGCAGGAAAAAACATTGCAAACCCATGTTCAATGATACTGTCAGCCGCAATGATGCTCGATTACCTTGGAGAATGGGAAACCTCCAATGACATTAAAAATGCTGTTGAAAAGGTAATAGCCGACTGTAAAATCAGGACCCCTGATTTAGGCGGAGACGCCTGCACAATGGATGTCACAAAAGCTATTGTTAAGGAGTTAATCTAAATGCTAAACATTACTACATTCTTAGACGCTAATTCAAAAAGACTGGACAAAAACGTTCTCTACAACCCATCAAACGGAAACAAATACAATTCCTCAGAACTGCTGTCAATAGTTTCTGAAATCGCAAGAACATTAAAGGATTTGGGAATCCAAAAGGGAGATCGTGTATTGATTTATCTGAATAACTCCGAAGAATATCTTCTGTCATTGTTTGCAATATGGAGAATCGGTGCAATAGCAATTCCTACAAACAGAATAATGACAAAAACAGAACTTGAATATATCATAAGCGATTCAAAAGCGACATTGATGATTACAGATGATGAAGCGCCTTCAATTGATATTGACACTTACATTCCAAAAAATATTTCACAATACAAAAACTGTGAAGTGCTGCCTGCCGAAAACACTGACTGGGACGACTTATGTCAACTGCAATACACATCAGGAACCACAGGCCAACCAAAAGGAGCTATGCTTACCCATGGAAATTATTTCACAGCAATACACAACGAATGTGATGTGCTGACATTAAAACAGGACGACGTGTTTTTGGGAATCTATCCTATGGCGCATGTAGGTCTGTCCTGGGCAATATCCGCCTTGAGAGCAGCAGCATATTATATTTTAATTGAAAGATTTGAATTGGACAAATACCTGGAATTATGTGAAAATGAAAAGGTAACCGTACTTACCGGAATGCCACCGGTAATACACTCACTTACAACAATCAATGCACAAAAGCAATTGAAGACTGTCAGGGAAATCATTTCAGGCGGAGGACCTCTGCACAAGAAAATATGGAAGGATTTCCACCAAACCTATAGAATACCTATTATCAACGCATATGGATTGTCCGAAACAATCGTAATCGGTACCGGAACCGTCATCAGACCTGAAGACTATCGTGAGGCTGACCGTTTTGAAAGTGTCGGACACCCGGTTTGTTTTTCAGAAGTTAAAATCGTTGATGAAGCGGATTCAGATAAAATTTTGCCTAAATATGAACAGGGCGAAATTGCACTTAGAGGACCTGCAGTTGCAAAAGGATACTGGGGAAATGAAGAAAAAACAAAAGCGTCCTTTTTGGATGACGGATGGTTTTTGACAGGAGATATAGGATATCTTGATGACGACAACCGTTTATTCATTACCGACCGTAAAAAGGACATGATTGTAATGAGCGGATGGAAAATCTACCCAACAGAAGTGGAAGAAGTATTGATCAAATATCCTGCCGTTAAAGAGATTGCCATCTTCAGTGTCAATGACTGCCACAGAGGAGAGATTCCTGTTGCAGCAGTTGTCTGGGAAGATGAAAATGATGCTGAGGGATTAATAAAATATGCACGTGAAAACCTCTCAAGATATAAGGTTCCCCGTGAAATCTATGATTTGGATGAACTTCCAAGAGTCAACGGTTGGAAACTTCTAAGAAGAGAGTTAAGAAAAATGTTTAAAAATTAAAAAAAAAAGAGTTGACTATGATTATTTATAAATCATAGTTCCAATGCCATTAGTGGTAAAGATTTCCAGAAGCAATGAATGTTTTTTACGTCCATCAATGATGTGACAGGATTTAACACCATTTTCAATTGCCTTTACACATGTTTCAATTTTTGGAATCATTCCACCAGTGATAATACCCTGCTCTATTAAATCAGGAACTTCTGAAATTCTAATTTTTTGTATCAGTGAATCCGAATCGGAAGGATCTCTTAAAACACCTGGAACATCAGTCAATATGATTAATTTTTCCGCATCAATAGCACTTGCCACTTCACCGGCTGCAGTATCAGCGTTTAAATTCAAACTTGTTCCATCCTTAGCGATACCTACTGGAGATATGACCGGAATATAATCATTATCTATAAACATTTCAAGCAAATCAGTGTTTACACAGTCGACTTCACCAACAAGCCCCAAGTCAACCAGTTCCTCATCGATTTTACTTGCTCCTTTTTTATGAGCATATATCAAACTTGAATCCTTACCGGACAAGCTGATTGCGTCACCATCATGTTTGATGAGCTCTGATACTATTTCGGTACTTATTTTTCCTACAAGCACCATTTCAATGATTTCCATGGTTTCTTCATCAGTTACTCTCAAACCCTTGATGAATTTGGATTCTTTTCCTAATTTTTCCATGGATCTTGAGATTTCCGGACCTCCACCATGTACAATCAATGGTTTCATTCCAACATATTTAAGTAAAACTGTATCACGAGCTGTGGAGGACTTTGCTTCATCATCCACCATTGCATGTCCACCATATTTAATTAAAATCTTTTTATCATGAAACTTTTTGATATATGGCAAAGCTTCAATTAAAACATCAATATCTTTCATTTTATCACTAAACATAATATTTAATTTAATTACTTATAAGCTTTTAAGTCAGAAATAGATTACTCTACATTTAAATAATTCATAAATTATAATCATTATTATGTCTGAGATGAATGATGTTAAAAATTACTTGAAAAAATTAGGTGCCAGCAAAGTGGGATTTGCTGATGTCAAAGGTCTTGCAAGCGAATTTATCGACCTTCCCAACGGAATAAGCCTTGTTTTAAAGCTACCTCTGGAAGCGATGGAATTTCTAAAAGAAGAGGATTTCCAATCATACTGGAAATGTTTTCATGCACAGATTGACAAACTAACTGAAATTTCACTTAAAGGCGAGGAATATATTAAAAATCTCGGATATGACGCATTTGGCCTTACAATGACCCGCAATGAATGTGACATGAAAAAACTTTTAAGCATTCTTCCATACAAAACCATTGCTACAAAATCAGGAATGGGCTGGATTGGAAGGTCAGCACTTCTTGTGACTCCCGAATATGGCTCAGCAATAGCCTTAGGAGGAATACTGACTGACATGCCCCTTGAATTTGACACACCAATTACCGATTCGGAATGCGATGAGTGTACAAACTGTCAGGATGCATGCCCTGTTGATGCAATCAACCCTCAAAAGTGGAATGATAGATTAAACCGTTCAGACATCATCGATATTGAAACATGCAGCGAATACATAATTGACCAGTACAGAGCGGGGCTAGGATGCACAAAATGCATGCTCGAGTGTAAAATGACCCAGGAATATCTGAAAAGATCAATATGATTTTAAGAAAAGCTAAAAAAGAGGTTCATTATTTATTGAAATTTTACCAGAAACTTATATGAAAAGGAATTAAAATGAGCATTTAGATGCCCATTTTAAATTTGAACCTGTATTCCTGGTTGACAAGTTCAATTCCTTCAAAAGATCCTTCAAGGATATGTGCAATAATTTGCAAATCCTCTACTTTGATTTCCTTACCATTGGATATTGGTGAGAAAAAGGTTATTTCATCACCGGTGATAAGGTAATTCAAGTTTTTGTTTTCTTCTTTCTGATATTTTTCAACTATAGACAAAATTTGTTTTTCTACATCTTTATCTAACTCGGTCATAATATCACCTTAATCATAGTTATTTTAGCAACTATTTATATTTTTATAAATTTTTTTCTACACAATGCCCCTCATTTCCAATCACATTGATAGGTAAAAGTCTTGGCAAGATGTCTGAAAACCATAGAAAAATGAGATAATCTGGAATATTGTTGAAAATGAGATACATCTAACTGACGAGGAACCTTAATTAAATAATATCTTTTAAGAATTGAAGAGTTTCGCCATAGCAAATGACAGTGCAAATAAAATTTACATCGAATAAATAAAGTAAGATTCAAGGAAAATATATCTTGAAAGTTTAGGCTTTGACGAGGAACACGCCTGTTAAAAAACTCCAAAGTATAAGGGTATACACAGAAAGCCTTTCAAAGATAGGCATGTAAATACTTTGAACATTGAAAAACATTACCCAAAACGCAATCAAACCGAGTATTCCCAAAACTAAAGTCCCTTTTTGATAATTCCTAAATTCATCCATGGACCTTGACACCAGGACAATCAGAATGTTTCCGCCCAAAATGGCCATTACGGCTCCAAGGGTGTGATAACCAGATGTTAACGGGTTTCCTCCATGTATCAGACCTACAATAATGACCCCAATTCCAGTTATCAAAGTTAAAATGTAAAAAACGGTCTTATTTTTTGAGATGAAATCCTTAAAACTATAGAAATTACTGAATATTACAGCCAGACCTATTAAAATAAAAGCGGCATCCATCAGCCAGAATAGTGGAGAGTTGGAATTTGGAATCCCCAACTCGGAAATGGTATGGAACAGATAGGTGTTTACAAAAGAAGCATTAAATAAAGTTGCAGAAACGGCTTCAGCGACTATATAAAATAGACTGCCAATTATAAATACGAATCCCGCAACTCTAGACTTCATTTTAAATACCGAATCGTTTATTGAAGAATTTTTCTTTCAAATCAAAGTTTAACTCCTCAATGTTGGCACCGTTGATTGCCTTTTGCAATGTTTTAAAGGCAGTCTTTTTAGGTACATAAGTATGTTTGATATGGGATTTATTCCAGATTTTATCAAATCTTTTCTTTAAGCTACCCATTTCCAATTTTTCAGTTACATTTTTAAGATTTAAAACATTAGCTTCATTGATCACATCATAAGTTGCATAGGTTTGCGCATCCATTACGATTGGGTTTAATCCCAGAATGTATCTTTGCAAGTCGTAATCGAGGAATGAATCATAATCTCCATCATATGCATAAACGTGTGCCTTTGCAGACAATGCATCAATAAATACGAGGAACTGATTTCTCACCAATGCCCTTGAAATGATTTCATCACAGAATTTCAAAGCTGTTTCAATCTTGCCCTCAGATGAATTTGCCACATATGTTTCATAATCTTCAAATCTGAATGCTACAAGAGCAAACATGTATAAATCCATCCAGTCATTTTCATTTATGAATTCCTGTGCCTTGTCTGTTAATGTTAAATTATTGGATTTGTCAAAGTCATCTAAGGATTGGGATTCTTCTGAAGCGTCGTTTTCACCATTAAATACAGGCAATACTCTTTCAACCAATTCCTGTTTTTTACCGGATACTTTTAAACCGTTTTCTCTTAAAATATCCTTCAGTTCCACTACTGTATATTTTTTGGACACTTCTTCAGCAGTCACTTCCTCTTTAGAATCATCATCAGTTTTAACCGGTTTGAAATCACCTTCAAGATATCCTTCTTTTACCAAATAGCTTATGCAGTCATTTGCGGAAGGAAATGTTCCGAATTGACCTTCATTCAATATATCTTCAAGTTCATAACCACTATTTAAAAAATTTAAAACGTTAAATACTTCTAGTTTTTGTTCACTCACTTAAACACCTTTTTTGTTTGCTCAGCAATACTAAAAAATTACCGCATGTTATAATTAAGCTTCCGATAAGGAAAGCATATAAGTTTGAAATAAATATCAGGATAACGACAATTCCGAAAACTGTCACCGTCATCATTTGTAATATATCTTTTTTAGTTAATTTAATACTTTGCCTTTGAACAACCTCGCCTTGAAGAAGGCGAGGATTCCTAGATTTTTCATGTTTATTTGCTCAATCGTTTATTGAGTGCTTTCTAGGCAATCCCCGGGGCAC